>JAAYRG010000032.1 GCA_012518885.1 Clostridiales bacterium
AACCTTATTGGTAATTTATTTAAAGGAGGAAGGCTTAAAATGGCTAAAGCTAAATTTGACAGAAGTAAACCCCATGCAAATATTGGAACAATTGGTCACGTTGACCATGGTAAAACTACATTAACAGCTGCAATCACCAAAACTCTTAACACAAGATTAGGTTCTGGTGAGGTTATGGACTATGACCAAATCGACAAGGCTCCAGAAGAAAGAGAAAGAGGTATTACTATCTCTACTTCTCACGTTGAGTATGAAACTGAAAACAGACACTATGCTCACGTTGACTGTCCAGGACACGCTGACTACGTTAAAAACATGATCACTGGTGCAGCTCAAATGGATGGTGCTATCCTTGTAGTTGCTGCTACTGATGGTGTTATGGCTCAAACAAGAGAACATATCCTATTATCCCGTCAAGTAGGTGTTCCATACATCGTTGTATTCATGAACAAATGTGACATGGTTGATGATGAGGAATTACTAGAATTAGTTGAAATGGAAATCAGAGAACTATTAACAGAATATGAATTCCCAGGAGATGATACTCCAATCGTTCAAGGTTCTGCTCTTAAAGCTCTTGAAGATCCAAACAGCGAATGGGGAGACAAGATTCTTGAGTTAATGGCTGCTGTTGACGCTTGGATTCCAGATCCACAAAGAGAAACAGACAAACCATTCCTAATGCCAATCGAAGACATCTTCTCAATCACTGGACGTGGTACTGTTGCAACAGGACGTGTTGAACGTGGAACTCTTAGAGTATCTGAAGAAGTTGAAATTGTTGGTATTCAAGAAGATATCCGTAAAGTTGTTGTTACTGGTATCGAAATGTTTAGAAAACTTCTTGATGAAGCTTACGCAGGTGACAACATTGGTGCACTTCTACGTGGTGTTCAAAGAGAAGAAATCGAAAGAGGACAAGTTCTTTGTAAACCAGGTTCAATCAAACCATATACTAAGTTTACTGCTCAAGTATACGTATTAACAAAAGATGAAGGTGGACGTCATACTCCTTTCTTCAACAACTACAGACCACAATTCTACTTCAGAACAACTGACGTTACTGGTGTTATCAAATTACCAGAAGATGTAGAAATGTGTATGCCTGGTGACAACTTACTAATGGAAATCGAACTAATTCATCCAATCGCTATGGAACAAGGTCTAGGCTTTGCTATCCGTGAAGGTGGAAGAACAGTTGGATCAGGAAGAGTTGTTTCTATTATCGAATAATCATATTGATTAGATAATAATCCAATAAATTATCTGCCCTATTGTATAGTACAATAGGGCAGTTTTTTTTTGCATAAAAAATTATACATAAAAATTGTAAACTTTGTAAATTGGTCTTTAAAAACTGTCGGAATAAGTATATAATAGTATAGTGTATGTTTAAATACAGATAAGATGGTAAAAATTAGAATATAATCTAGGATTAATGAAAAGACAACATAGTAACTACATGTATATTTTATAGATATGATGAATACGGTTTTATTTAGGAAAGGAGAAAATATGGCTAACGCAAATATAGGAATAGATTTAGGCACAGCTAGTGTTTTAGTATATATCAAAGGAAAGGGAGTAGTACTTAAGGAGCCTTCTGTTGTTGCTTTTGATAGGGATACTAATAGAATCATGGCTATAGGTGAAGAAGCTAGATTAATGCTTGGTAGAACTCCTGGTAATATAGTTGCGGTAAGACCCCTAAAGCAAGGAGTAATATCAGACTATACAGTAACAGAAAAGATGCTAAAGTACTTCATCCAAAAGGCTGCTGGTAGACAAAGATTTAGAAAACCAAGAATTAGTGTATGTGTACCTAGTGGTGTAACAGAAGTTGAGAAAAAGGCTGTAGAAGATGCTACTTATCAAGCAGGGGCAAGGGAAGTTGCAATTATCGAAGAACCAATAGCTGCAGCTATTGGTGCAGGTATTGATATATCAAGACCATGTGGAAACATGATAGTAGACGTAGGTGGTGGAACTACTGACGTAGCAGTAATTTCTTTAGGTGGTACAGTAGTAAGTACATCAATAAAGATAGCTGGTGATGATTTTGATGAGGCTATTATAAGATATATGCGTAAGAAACATAACTTACTTATTGGAGAAAGAACGGCTGAAGAGATAAAGATTAAGATTGGTTCTGCATATCCGCGTCCTGAGGTTATTACTATGGATGTAAGAGGAAGAAACCTAGTAACAGGTCTTCCAAAGACAATTACTGTTTCATCCAATGAAACAGAAGATGCTTTAAAGGAAACCACATCTCAGATCATAGAAGCTGTTCATAGTGTATTAGAAAAGACTCCACCAGAACTAGCTGCTGATATTGCAGATAGAGGAATTGTACTTACTGGTGGCGGATGCTTATTATATGGACTAGAACAACTTATTGAAGAAAAAACTGGTATTACTACAATGACTGCAGAAGAACCAATGACTTGTGTAGCGGTAGGAACAGGTAAGTTTGTAGAATTTTTAAGTGGCAAAAGATAAAAATATTTAGTTAACTATAATGATGAAGATTCAAAGAGATATACTTAAGTAGTATAAACTAAAGGAGTAAGTATGGTTAGAGGACTTTATAGTGCATGGACTGGTATGAAGACTGAGCAAAAAAGATTAGATGTCATAGCTAATAACATAGCTAATGCTTCTACTCTTGGATACAAGAAGAGTTCAGTTACAAATCAATCCTTTGATGATGTTTTAACTGTTAAAATTAAGGACCAGTCAAGTAGAGGGGTTACTCAAAATATAGGAACTATGAACCTTGGTGTAAAATTGGGTCAAGAGTATACGGACCATGGGCAAGGTTCATTTAGAGAAACAGGTAATAGTTTGGACTTTTCTATAGAAGGTAGAGGATTCTTTGCCATAAACCGTGTTGATTCTGATAATTTAGGAGAAACATTTTATACAAGAGCAGGGGCCTTTAATTTAGATTCTAACGGAAATCTAGTAGATGGAGATGGAAACTTCTTGCTTGGACAAAATGGTGCTATTACTATACCTAATAGTGCTGGTGAAATTGCTGTATCAAACGATGGAATAATATTTGTAGATGGACAGGCTATAGACCAAATATTAGTAGTAGATTTTGAGAACTATGAAAGTCTTGAAAAGGTTGGAGATACAATGTATCGTCCTACAGAAACAAGTGTAGAAACAACAAGTGACTACTATATTCACCAAGGATACACTGAACAATCTAATGTTAGTGTTGTAAGAGAAATGGTTGATATGATATCAGTTACTAGGGCATATGAAGCTAATCAAAAGGTAATACAGACAATAGATGGAACTCTAGACTTAGCATCCAACTCAGTAGGAAGGATATAGTGTTAGGAATTTTTAATGGAGGAAACAAGTTATGATACGTTCATTATGGACTGCAGCTTCTGGCATGATAACTCAACAAACAAATGTTGATGTTATAGCCAATAATATTTCGAATATAAATACTACAGGTTTTAAAAGAGAAACACCTCAATTTAAAACCTTACTTTATCAAACAATTCAAGATGATGCTACTAATGTTGATGGAACTGAGAGTCCTTTAGGAATTCAAGTAGGCCTTGGGGTACGAAACACAGCAATAAGATCAGAATATACCCAGGGGGCACTATCTGAAACTGGTAACAAATTTGATTTGGCCATAGAGGGAAAAGGCTTTTTCATGGTGGAACTTCCTAGTGGGGAGATGGCTTATACACGTAACGGAGCCTTTAGGGTTGCAGCCGGAGCTGATGGGACTAAGTTAGTTAATTCTGAAGGATATCCAATACTTGATGTTAACGGGAACCATATAGTTTTTGATGATAACCTAGATGCTAGTAGTATTTCAATTGATGATGATGGTAATATTACATATGGTGAGGGTTTAAACTACCAGTATCTATATAGATTAGGTATTGCGCAGTTTAACAATCCAGCTGGACTTTCGAAAATGTCAAACAGCTTATTAACAGAGACACAAGCTTCAGGAGATCCTAGGATAGAACTTTTTGATAACAATGTAGAAGCAAGCAAGGTAAAAAGTGGATATCTAGAAGGCTCTAATGTTGATGCTGCTAACGAAATGGTAGACTTAATTGTTGCTCAAAGGGCTTATGAAATGAATTCTAAAGCCATACAAGCTTCAGATGAGATGTTACAACTTGCTAATAACTTACGTAGATAGTTAAGGGTTAGCCGTGGTAGCACATAGGAGAGTAATAAGATATGATAAATAACCGAGTAGATATAAATGCATTAGCATCTTATAATAACAATTCAAACATTTTAAATAAAATAAAAGGTAGTAAAATTCAAAATAACCAATTATCTACGTCAGACAATAATAAAGAGGTAGATGCAGAGTTAATGGAAGCATGCAAGACCTTTGAAACCTATTTTGTAGAACAAGTCCTAAAGGAAATGAGATTATCAATTCCAAAGGCAACAGAGTCTTCTGATAGATATAGTTATTTTGAGGATTTATTATATAAAGAGTATGCTACAGCTATTACTAATCAAGGAGAACTTGGTTTGTCACAACAACTATATGAATCAATGAAAAGGAACTACAATATTAACGATTAATCTTAGTAATAGTAAAAGGTAGGTATGAGATTTGTCTGAAGTTTTAGAAGGCTACATAGAAAAGATAATATTTCGCAACGATGAGAATGGCTACACTGTACTGAGTCTAGTAAGTGATGATATTGAAATAATATGTGTTGGAAGTTTTCCCTTCATAAGTGAAGGGGAATATTTATCTGCTAAAGGTAGCTACATAAATCATCAGACTTATGGCGAACAATTTCAAGTAGAAGAATATGAAATTAAAGAGCCTGAAGATATCATTGCTGTGGAAAAGTACTTAAGTTCTGGTGCTATTAAGGGTATCGGGGAAGTATTAGCTAGAAGAATAGTTAAAAAATTTAAGTCAGAAACCCTTTATATTATGGAGACACAGCCAGAGAGGCTAGCCGAGATAAAGGGTATTAGCAAAAGGATGGCTAGGGATATTGGTGATCAGTTTTATGAAAAAAGAGAGTTACGCGATGCTGTCCTATTTTTAGCACAGTATGGGATATCCAATACATATGCTGTGAAAATATATAATACTTACGGGCCTAAAAAGTACCAAGAAGTAGTAAAGAATAATCCGTATCAAATAGCAGAGGATATTCCGGGTATAGGATTCAAAACAGCAGATGAAATAGCAGCTAAAGTAGGCATTACATATAATTCAGACTTTAGGATTCAAGCAGGAATTTTATATGTATTGCAACGTGCAAGTACTGAAGGACATGTATATCTACCTAAAGAAATTCTTATAAATAAGACGGCGGCTATTCTTAGTGTAGAAGTTAGTAACATAGAGAATAATCTTAATAGCCTTGAAATACTTAAGAAGATAATAGTTAATATTATAAATAATGAAGAACAAGTTTTTCTTGCAGTAAATTATTATATTGAGCAAAACATTGCACAAATGCTATCAAAGTTAAATATAAGATACTCTCTTCCAACTGATAAAATTGAAGAGAGACTTTCTATAATAGAAGAAACTCAAGATATTGAATATGATGACTTACAAAAACAAGCAGTTATAGACTCAGTCCAAAATGGTTTACTGATATTAACTGGTGGACCTGGAACAGGTAAAACAACTACAATTAATGCTATAATTAGATTTTTTGAAAGAGAAGACCTAGATGTTTTACTTGCAGCCCCTACAGGAAGAGCTGCAAAGAGAATGGAAGAGACTACAGGTCACGAGGCTAAAACTATACACCGCTTACTAGAGATAAATCGTATATCTGGGGAACTGGATGGAGATAGGGTTGTATTTGATAGGAATGAGCATAACCCTTTAGAGTGTGATGTATTAATTATAGATGAAATGTCTATGGTTGATATACATATTCTTCACTCACTTTTAAAAGCAGTTTCCATAGGAACAAGACTAATACTAGTAGGGGATGTGAACCAACTTCCATCTGTAGGTCCTGGTAATGTTCTAAAGGATATTATTAGTTCCAACAGGTTTTCTGTTTTAAAGCTTACAAAGATTTATAGACAATCCTTTGAAAGTGATATTATTCAGAATGCCCATAAAATTAATGCTGGTGAGCAGATTAAATTAGATAACAAGAGTAAGGACTTCTTTTTATTACGTAGAAACAAGGTAAATGTAATTCTTGATATTATGATTACTCTTGTAAAAGACAAAATACCGAGATATATAGGAGCAACTTCTTTTGACGTGCAGGTATTAACACCAATGAGAAAAGGAGAACTAGGAGTAGAAAACCTAAACATGGTTCTACAAGATAGCCTAAATCCTAAGACCAAGAAAAAGAAAGAAATCCTATTTCGTAACCACCTCTTTAGGGAAGGTGATAAGGTTATGCAAATTAGGAATAACTATCAATTGGATTGGGAAATCCAAAGTTCTTTTGGAACTATGATAGAAAAGGGTACAGGAGTATTTAATGGTGATATGGGTATCATTAAAGAAATCAATGAATTTTCAGAGATTGTAATAGTAGAGTTTGATGATGGTAAGGTAGTAGAGTACCCTAACAGCCAATTAGACGAACTAGAACTAGCCTATGCTATTACAATACACAAGTCCCAGGGTAGTGAGTATCCTGCAGTAATAATGCCACTACTATCTGGTCCTAGACTACTAATGAATCGTAATCTTTTGTATACAGCTGTTACCAGGGCTAGAAATTGTGTAATTATTATAGGAAAAGAAGAAACTGTACAGGATATGATTGATAATGCTTCAGAACAGAGAAGATATACAGGTCTAAAAGAACGTATCCGTGAGTTTTGTAATTAGGCAATAAAATATATCAAATTGAAATAAATACTACTATATTAGCCACATGAAAGGAGATTAATATGAAAAAAACAACACTTGTAATAATGGCTGCTGGCATGGGGAGCAGATACGGAGGAGTAAAACAATTAGACCCTGTTGGGCCAAGTGGTGAAATTATAATGGACTACTCTGTATATGATGCTATTGAAGCAGGATTTAACAAGATAGTTTTTATAATCCGTAAAGACTTAGAAGAAGACTTCAAGGAGGTAATTGGCAATAGAATAGCAAAAGAAATTGAAGTAGAATATTGCTTCCAAGAGTTAGATAATTTGCCAGAAGGTTTTAGTCTTCCTGAAGGAAGAACAAAGCCATGGGGTACTGGTCAAGCAGTTTTAGCGGCAAAAGATATAGTTAATGAGCCTTTTGCAGTAATTAATGCAGATGACTACTATGGTAAAGAAGCATTTGTTAAGATTCATGACTACTTAGTATCTCTTGATGAAAATGCAGAAAAGTATCAATTCTGTATGGCAGGATTTGTTTTAGGAAACACACTAAGTGATAACGGAACTGTAACAAGAGGTATATGCGAAGTTAATGAAGATGACATATTGATTGATGTTAAAGAAACATCTGACTTAATACAGGTAGGAGATAATGTTGAAGGAAAGAACCTAATGACCCAAAAGGAAGTTGTTCTTCCACTAGATAGTGTTGTATCCATGAATATGTGGGGCTTTTCAACTAAGTTATTTGATGAACTTGAAACTGGATTTAAGGAATTCTTATCACAATATGGTAAGGAACTAAAGACAGAGTACCTACTTCCAGAAGTTGTTGGTGATTTAATTAATAAGGGTAAAGCAGATGTTAAGGTACTTAGAACTAGCGATAAGTGGTTTGGAGTTACTTATAAAGAAGATAAGGAAAAAGTAGTTGAATCATTTAAAGAATTAGTAGAAAAGGGAGTATATCCAGAAAAATTATTCTAAGCCACCCAAGGAGATAATATTTGCTGAATTATATAATGGATTTAGTATATCCAAGAAGATGTCCTATATGTGGCGATATAGCTGACCCGAGGGGAAATCTTGCCTGCCCACCTTGTAAGAAGAGGTTAAAATATGTTGAAGAACCTAAGTGTAAAAAATGTGGCAAACACGTAGAGTTTAATGAACAAGAGTATTGTTTTGACTGTGTTAAAAAAGACCACCAATATACTTATGGTATATCACTTTGGGAATATGATTCAACAATGCGAAAGTCAATTTCTGATTTTAAGTACAAATCAAGAAGAGAATATGCAGATTTCTATATAGAAGAAATAATTAAATACTATAAAGAAGAAATTATGATAATGTCTCCAGATGTTTTGGTTCCTATTCCGATACATAAGTCTAAGTTATTAGACAGAGGATATAATCAGGCAGAGGTATTGTGCCAAGGCTTAAGTAGTAAGCTTGGGATACCAACAATACCAAATCTTCTAATGCGAGACAAAAAGACTTTACCTCAAAAGCAACTTAATGATAAAGAGAGATTTAAAAATTTGCAGCAAGCTTTCTCCTTTAATGAGAAAGCTAGATTTAAAACAAACATGTCAATTAACAAGGTCTTACTAGTTGATGATATATACACAACTGGTAGTACTATTGAAGCCTGTTCAAGAATTTTGATTAAAAACGGAATCAGCGAAGTTTATTTTGTAAGCATTTGTGTTGGTAAGGGTTTTTAAGGAGTCATTAATATGGATGTAATTAATTGCAAAAGATGTGGTAATATTTTTAATTATTTTGTAGGAGAGAAAATATGTCCTACATGTAAAAACAAACTAAATGAACAGTTTGATACTGTTAAGGATTATATATATAATAATCCGAAGGCAAGTATTCAAGAGGTATCAAGAGAATGTGATGTTTCCATGGCTCAAATTACCAAATGGGTTAGGGAAGAAAGGCTTGAATTTACAGAAGACTCGTTGGTAGGTATTGAATGTGAAAGATGTGGAGTTTCAATTCGTACAGGACGTTATTGTAAGTCTTGTAAGACTAATCTAACTTCTGAACTTTCTACTTTATATAAGAGTAAAGAAAAAAGTAAGGGGTCTAACGTTAATAAAAAGAGTCTTAGAGACCACAGGATGCGTTTCTTAGAATAAAAAACCAGGTTTTTATGTCATATTGATGTGACATAAAAACCTGATTTTTCTTATTAGGTCTACTTGTAATTCTCTATATATTTATAAAAAAAGTATACTAACATTAGAAAATAATAATTAATCTTCTTTCAACTCAATACCATTTTGTAGAATACTAATCTTACCTTCTTTTTGAAGATGTCCAATAGCACGTTTGAAGGCATTCTTACTTAGGGAAAATTCTTTCTTAATATCTTGAGCGGGAGACTTATCATGATAGGGTAGGAATCCTGAAGGAGAGTCTAACAATTTCTCATAAATCATATCTCCATCAATATGAAGTTGTAGATGGGCCTTTTTTCGTAGGGATAGGTCAAGCTTTCCGTCTTGTTGCACCCTACTAACTCTTGCTTCTACTTTGTCACCAACCTTGATTGGACTATATATCTCCTTACTAGGAATTAGGCCACTATATTTACCATCTACTGCAACAAAGGCCCCAAAGTTATCAATAATCTCATAAACTAGACCATTTACTATATCATCTTTTTTATATGGAGATTCAGTACTTAGGTAATCATAAATTTTCATGGTTGCACATAATCTTTCAGTTTTGTCAATGTATAGAGCCACTAATACTTCATCATCAACTCTAACCTTGTAAGTTTGTTCTTTAAAAGGTAGGAGTAAGTCCTTTGCAAGTCCCCAGTCTAGGAATGCTCCTATAGAAGTAACATCCTTAACCTTTAGTAGGGCAATTTTCCCTAGACTAATAGGTGGTCTTGTTACTGTTGCAATTAACCTATCTTCAGAATCTTTATAGAGAAAGACCTCTACTTCGCTACCTATTTTCATATTTGGGGTGGTCTCACCCTTAGGAAGTAAGACCTCTTCCTTTTCATCTGTTAAATAAAGACCGTGGTCTGTTTTTCTAGCTACTAATAGTTTTTGTATTTTGCCAAGTTTCATTGTATTTCCTCCTATTGTTTAAATTCGAGGGAAGCATATGGAGTATTGTCAGGACCTGATAAAACCACAATAGAAGTTTTATCACTATGTTTAACCTTTGGTACTATAATATCTCCTAGCTTTGCAGCCTTTCTGTAGTCTGCCCTCATTTGCTTAATTATAAAGTCATCTGGTAAAAACTCTTCACTCATTAAGACGTATTGTCCATTATTCACATGTTTGTTGGTATCTATATTTGCGCGTACCACAGGAAATGGATCATATGACTCCATTATCTCAGGAATTTTGATTTTTCTAGGAGCATAATCCATATCTAATTTTTCCTTTAGGGTAAATATATTAGTTATGTCCTTGTCAATACGAGTTGGTAGTCCTGTGCTAGTATCCACATAAACCCAAACAGAATTAGCATAAGCTAAGGTTTGGTTTTGACTATTTTGCATTAAAAAGTTACGATAACCATAAAAACCCTTAAAATCATAGGGCCAGGTAGATACGGTGATTTCTTCATTAAACATTGGGTATTCATTAATAATAATTTGCCATGAGCTTAAGAAAAAAGCACGGTTAATCCTATTAAAATAATCTATACCTATTCCCAGGCTTTCTGAATGGAATGTACTACAGTCTTGAAAATAGTCTATGATAGAAGATAAGGTAATTCTCTTGTCATAGCCAATCTCGCTATACCTTACACGACTTTTAAAACTATACATGGTTTTCTCCTTCTTCTTGTCAATCAATTAATAATCTAAGGTAAATTATATTATATCATTAAATCCTATATTATGGTATAATTATTAGCGAGATATAATGGCCGAGGTTACTCGGGTTAATATATATTTTTTTATAAGAATAAATGAACTAGTTAGGAGCAAAATATGAATAGGTATAGAGTGATTGCTATTAATCGTGTTTTTCTATTAACAGTATTATTTTCTGTTTTAGGTTCTTTTATTAATGGCTATATTATAGAGTATACGGGTAATTATTTATTAGTTCTATTAACATCTCAGATAATTCTAGTCTTACCATCTATTAGTTATCTACTTATAAATAGGGTTAGACTAAAAGATGCTATTAGATTTAATAAAATGCGACCTTCTAATGTTATATTGACTATTGTATTCTCATTCTTAATTATGCCTATAATGACTTTGATTAATGCTATATCTATGTTATTTGTAGAGAATACAACATCAGCAGTGATGTTAAATATTCTTGATAATAATAGTTTATTGTTAACACTTTTTATGGTAGCAGTTATCCCCTCATTATTCGAAGAATCTGTTTATAGAGGGATTTTTTATAATGAATATAGGAAGGAAAGTCCTTTAAAGGCTATTTTACTCAGTGGTTTTTTGTTTGGAATTATACATCTAAACTTTAATCAGTTTGCATATGCATTTGCAATGGGTATAATATTTGCCTTAATTATTGAAGTTACAGATTCAATTTTATCTACAATGATTATTCATCTTATCATTAACGGAAACTCAATATTAACCTTATATCTTTACCCTAAGCTAATAGAGCTTCTAGATAAGGCATATGGTTCTTCCTTACTAGGTGAGGGCACTAGTGCAGAAGAATATATTAAAGACATGACACAAAATGTAGGCGAGATGTTAAGTTTTTCACTTATCATAAAAACATACTTTATTCCAGCGCTTATTTGCAGTATTTTAGCCTTTGTTATCTTTAGAACAATAGCAAAAAATACAGGTAGATGGGATTATGTAAAGGGAATATTTAATACTAGCCAAGTAAAGAATAGATTAGTTAGCCCAAGTTTAATAATTGGAATAATCATCTGTATTTCGCTAATGATTATACAAGAAGTAGTGCTATAAAGTAGATATTTTAAAGGAGGTTACTTATGATGGATAAAGTTTATGAATTAATAATAATAGGTTCAGGGGCAGCAGGATTAACAGCAGGAATATATGCAGGTAGGGCATTAATTGATACATTAGTTATTGAAAAGCTTCCTGTTAGTGGTGGACAGATAATTAGGACTAATGAAATAGATAACTATCCTGGGTTACCAGGTATTTCTGGAACAGACTTAGGACAAAGATTAAAAGAACATATAAACCAATATGAAGTAGAACATGTTAATGGAGAAGTTGCAAAGTTCGAAGTTAAGGGAGATATTAAGGAAATAACCTTAGATAATAATAAGGTATATAGAGGTAAAGCTGTATTAATAGCAACAGGAGCAGACCCAAGAAAGTTAGGAATAGATGGAGAAGAAAAACTTCAAGGTCTAGGTGTATCCTACTGTGCTACTTGTGATGGTGCCTTTTTTAGAAACAGGGTAGCTGCAGTTGTTGGTGGTGGAGATACAGCAGTTGAAGATGCCTTATTCCTATCTAGGATTTGTGATAAGGTTTATTTAATACATCGAAGAGATGAGTTTAGGGCAGCTAAGATATATTTAGAAAAGGTAAAAGTTACACCTAATATAGAAATAATAACAGATAGTGTAGTTGAAGAGATTATTGGCGATGATATAGTAGAGAAAATTAAGGTTAGAAACGTTAAAAATCAAGAAGTTAATGAATTAGAAGTTAATGCTTTATTTGTTGCAATTGGTAATAAGCCTAATACAGAGGTATTTAAGGATATTATTGACCTAGACCCAAATGGCTACATTATTGCCAATGAAGAAGGAACAACTAGTGTGCCTGGTATCTTTGCAGCAGGTGATGTAAGAACAAAAACATTAAGACAGGTTATTACTGCAGCATCAGATGGAGCTAATGCTATTAGTTCAGTTGAGAAGTATTTAAATAGCTTAAATTAATCTTTTTGCGGTTGACAGACATATTTTAATTTGTTATACTTTATTCAGAAAATTTAATACTTTTGTAACATTTGGTAATAGTATTAAAGTGAAATTTTAACAACAAGAGTTTGCAACTATAGAATAGATACAAATTAAGAGATTTGTCTGATAATAGTTTACGATACTAAATAGTAGTAAGTGGAGGTCAAAATTATTATGTCCCGTAAAAAGATTTTTAAGACATCTGTGTTCTTATCAGCAGCACTTTTATCCTTAGGGCTATCAAAAGAGGTAAGTGCACATGGAACTATTGGTTCAGATGTTGGTATAGCAGGAATTACACCAATTATTGAAAGTTACTATTCTTCTAACTTAGACCAGCAAAATGGTGAGGCAGAAGCATTTTTAATTAATTTATTATTACAACTAGATCAAGCTAATGGTACTAAGTTAACACAGATTATATCACCATATGCTAACTTAGGGATTTCAACTGCTAATAACTATGTGAATATAAGAACTGAACCTAATACAGAGTCTGAGATAGTTGGTAAACTTTACAGTGGATGTGCAACAGATATTCTTGGGACTGAAGGTGACTGGGTTAAGATTAAGTCTGGTAAAGTAGAAGGCTATATTAAGGCTGAATATTTAGCAATAGGACTAGAGGCAGAAGGCCTAATTGAAGAAGTGGCAGAAAAGTACGCAGTTATAAAGACCCAAACCCTTTATGTAAGGGAAGAGCCTACTACAGAATCATCTATAGTAACAATGGTTCCTATAGATGAGAAGTATTACATAGAAGAAGAACTAGAAGACTGGGCCAAAATCGCTATTGACGATATAACAGGCTATGTCTCAAAAGATTATATAGATGTAGAAGTAGAATTTGACTATGCTATTTCAATAGAGGAAGAGTTAGCAAGAATTGCAGCAGAAGAAGCAGCAAGACAAGCTGAAGAAGAAAGATTAGCAGCTCTTGCAAGAGAAGAAGCGGCAAGAAAAGAAGCAGAAAGAAAAGCAAGAGAAAAGGCAGAGAAGGCAGCTAAGGCTACATCACAGCCAAAGCAGACCCAAGCAGCAACTGAGGCAACAACTCAGACCCAAGCGCCAGCTCAAACTGAGGCTCCAAAACAAACACAAGCTCCTGCTACAAGCTCTCAAGGTAGTGCTAAAGGGCAAGAAATTGCCAACTACGCAGTTAAGTTTGTAGGTAACCCATATGTATATGGTGGAACTAGTTTAACCAATGGGGCAGATTGCTCAGGATTTGTTTATTCTATATTCAAGCATTTCGGATATAGTGTAGCTAGAAGTTCGGCATCACAGGCTGCAAGCACTGGATATGAAGTAAGTTTAAGTGATCGTCAACCTGGTGACTTAATATTCTATACAAAGAATGGTAGAGTTAACCATGTGGCAATTTACATAGGTAATAATCAGGTAGTACATGCAAGTAATCCAAAGAGTGGAATAAAGATTTCTGCATATAACTATCGTACTCCTTATAAAATTAAAAGAGTTGTTAAGTAAAGATTTTAAGGATATAGATATAACTTAAGTTATGTCTATATCCTTTTTTTGATATAGGTAGGAATAGGTATGTAGATAAAACAACTAAAATCTCGTATATTGTCTGAATATTGTGGAATTTGTAAGTAAATAGTTTTTGGAGGGTAAGTCTAATAAAATAATGTTTAT
>JAAYRG010000204.1 GCA_012518885.1 Clostridiales bacterium
AAGTATGGCAGGTTTTTTTAGTGTGCTCAAAAATAGCTATTAGAACTTAAAGACATTAAAATAGCTCTAAGTCTAGTAATGGAGCATGATTCAAAGGAATCATACCCCAAAACTTGACAAAGAGCCCTTAATAATAAATCAGTGGTTTATACTGCGGATGGTGGGAGTCGAACCCACACGATGTTGCCACCGTCAGATTTTGAGTCTGATGCGTCTGCCATTCCGCCACATCCGCTAAATCGACAAAAGTAATTTTATCACAATTCTTATAAAAGTTCAATATAAATTTACTAGTCTTCGTATTCTGGGTACTTCCTCATTATAACTTGTAATAAATACATTATTAAGGTTCCACCTATAAAGGCAAGTATACTAGCTATTATACCACTTGTACTTTCTGGCCAACCAGGATAAATCTCTCCGATAGAACCTAGTATAAATCCTATAATCATAAGATAGGTTGGAGTAGGATGTTCTTTCATACAATACTCTAGCAATTTAGTTGTAAGTAGGGCACCTGCTAGCACACCTATTCCTAGTGGAATTATAAAACCTAAGTCTAAGCTTTTTATAGCCACTAAGGTATCCTCATAAAGACCTAATGCTAATAGTAAAAATGATGTTGATATTCCAGGTAATATTAGGGCAACTGCTATAATAATACCTGCTATTAGGATCATAATTAGTTTCTTAATTGGAGAACCACTAAATTCAAATAAGGCAGAAGATTCTCCTGTAGTCATAACAAGGCCTATAAATATTCCACCAATAAGAAATAAAATGTGGTATGGACGAAACATATCCCATTTTACTCTTTTTACTATGGCTCCAAGACCAAATATTACTATCCCTAGAAAAAGGAAAGACATAACATAAGGAAACTCTCCTATTAGCCATAGCATTGCACTTGAAAATAATAGAAGTCCAAGTACTACACCTATTGCTAGTTGGATAACCATCTTTCTATGAATAAACTTAAAACTTGTAAGTGCACTTAAGGCTTCTATCGACTTATCATAAACACCAAGGATAATCATCATTGTTCCACCTGATACTCCAGGTACTATAGTAGATATTGCAATTAATATTCCCTTTATTATGTTAAGCATTGATTGTGTTACCTCTTTCCCTGAATATTATTGATTAATTATATAAATGTCAAACATTTATATATTATAAAAGAAGAGTAGCAGATGTCAAGCAATTATACCTAGTATTCCTTTAACTTAAGATATCTTAAACACTAGCTGCAAAGACTCCTTCACCATACTCACCAAGGTGAACCTTCATTTTATCTAAGGCCCTTCTATGTAACTGGGAAACCCTAGACTCAGTAATAGATAGAATATAACTTATCTCTTTTAGTGTTAATTCTTCATAGTAATATAGGGTTATTACTTGTTTTTCTCTTTGAGTAAGACCTTCTATAGCCTTAGCCAATACCTTAGAGAGTTCTTGTTTTTCAACAACTTTCTCTGGTGAATAAAGGTCACTTTGTGTTTCACTAGAAGACAAGTTAATGGGACCCTTTTCCATATATTCCTCTAAAGAAGATATATTAGATAGTTCTATTTGGCTATTAATACTATGATATTCTTCCATAGACATATTTAGCCTTAAAGCAATCTCCTCTTCTTTAGCAACATTACCTGTTTCCTCTTCAATTTGGCTTTTTAAATCTTTTATATCTTTTTGTTTCTTTCTTACAGTCCTTGGTAGCCAGTCTAGTTTTCTTATTTCATCTATAATTGCACCACGAATTCTTATACTGGCATAGGTTTCAAACTTTACTCCTTTTTCATAGTCAAATTTATCTACTGCATCAATAAGACCTAAGGTACCATAACCGATTAAATCATCATATTCCACACTGCTACCTAGGTAGAGTTTTAATCTACCTGCAACAATTTTGATAAGCTCAGAATATTCAAGTATTAACTTTTCACGAATAGCAGCTGTTTTATGAATCTTATAATCTTCCCAAAGTTTTTCCTTTTGGTTATCCTTCATCTAATTGAGCTCCTTATCTTAAAATCAAATTCTAGCTAGAGATCTCTAACCTATATTATTTTACTAGGTCTTCCATGTGACATTATGTGAAGTTCAGAGGTGTCAGGATAAAAGGTAATAGTCCTACCATAATTATCTCCGACATCTTCACAGATAAGTGGAATATTATGTAAGGCTAAATTACGTTTAGTTGCCTCTATATTACGATCTCCAATTCTAAGCATTTCGTTTTTTGTGCCAAAATTAAACATTTGTGCTCCACCAGCTATTTTTGCCCTTAATCGTCTTTTATCAATATTAAATTTATCTTTCATAGTATTTATTAAAGATTCTATTCCTGTATCGGCAAATTTAGCATGGTTATCACTGTTTCGTATTTGTGTACTATCAGGAAGCATAATATGTGCCATCCCCGCTACTTTTTGATAAGGTTCATATAATACTATACCAACACACGAACCAAGTGCTAGGGTTTTAATAGCGTCTGGGGACTCACATACATTTAAATCTGCCATCCCAACTAGAATTACGTTTTCCATATATCTATATCTCTCCTATAATCCTAAGGTAGTAAGTATCTTATCATAGGATTCTAAGGTAGGTATCAAAATAAAGTAGCCAGTCACACCATTTTGATCCTTCCAAAATTTTGTTTCTATTATTAGAGCATCATCACTTACTTTTCCAAACTCAATAGCTGGAACACTTAGTATAGCACCTGCCATATCTACAGAAAGGTAGGGAATACTTGGTTCTATTCTCTTATTAAGTAAATGTGATAAAGCATTTAGGTATGAACCTGCTATTATATTACCTGATTCTTTTATTGTTGAATCCCTTAATTCCTTATCATCAGTAGCAATCATATTATAACTCTTTAAGATTAGTTCAATTAGTTGCTCAGTAGAGGCTTCATCCATTATAAACATCATCATGCCTTCAACTTCACCTTGTAGGGTGATTAATATTCCAGTTACTATAACGTCAGGTCCTCCAACTATATCAGAAATATTCTCAATCCTGATTAGCCTTGCAGTTGGTATTTCCATGTTTATTTTACCCTGAATCATTTGAGATAGGGCCGTTGCTGCATGTCCAGCTCCAATGTTTCCGACCTCTTGTAAAACATCTTTTTGTACGTTATCGATTTTTCTATAATCAAACTTAGGCATTGTCCACCTCATATTTTATATTCTTAATCTAGAAACATTTTGTAAGTTAACTTAATCTAAGTAAAGTTTGATATATGTAACTAAGGTTGTTACTTTAACTTAAGCAAGCTTGTTTTTAAAGAATTGGTATATCATACCTACTATTCCTTTAACATTATTAGCTTCTTCCTCATGTATATTATCTACTTTTTTTGCAATTTTCTTAATTCCAAGGGAAGCTCTACAAGCTGGGTACTCAAGATAATATGGTACTTGCTTAATAACTGCCTTTCTTACATTCTCATCAAAAGGCACCATCCCCAAATAGTTTACATTTAGACTTAAAAATCTACTAGCTACTCCACTTAGTTTCCTGTAGATATCAAGTCCATCTTCTTCACCATTAACACTATTTGCTATTATATTAATTGATGTATTATTGCTTGAAAAATATGGCGTATTATCAAGTACTTTTAGCAAGGCATATGCATCAGTTATTGAAGTAGGTTCTGGAGTTACTACAAGAAAGACATCTGAGCTATTCATAATAAACTCCACAACACTATCATTTACACCTGCACCAGTATCTATAATTATAATATCAGCTATATTATCTAGCTCATTCAAGTTCTGTGTTAACTTAAGTATTTGGTCTTTTTGCAAATTCATTAGTTTGAATACTCCTGAACCACCTGATATAAAACCAATATTATTGGGTCCATAAGTAATTACTTCATGAATTGATTTGTCATTATATAAAATATCTGACAGGTTGTACTTTGGCTTGATTCCAAGTAAAATTTCTACATTAGCAAGTCCAAAATCTGCATCTATCACAACAACTTTCTTGCCAAGGTCAGTAAGGGCAAGGCTCAAGTTAATAGCTGTGTTTGACTTACCAACTCCACCCTTTCCACTTGTAACAGTTATAACCCTGGCTTTCTTTTTAGCTTGGTTAGAGGGTTTTTCATGATTTTGATTATTAGTAGGAATATTGTTTCTCCTTTTGATAATATTCCTTAGGTTTGCTGCCTGGTCCATTACTCAATGCCTCCTAATAATTGCTTTGCTATAGTCAATGTATCAATTACTAGGATATCATCTGGTACATTCTGTCCTGTTGTTACATAAGACAGATTAGCACCAGTTAATAACTTTAAGTTTAATATACAGCCAATATTACTTGTTTCATCAAGCTTGGTAAATATTAGTGAAAATTTAGGTATAAGCGAACTATAGTGCTTAGCAATGCTTATTAAGTCTTCATACTTTGTAGTAGAACTAAGTACCAAGAATACATCTCTATTATTTTCATCAACTACATTAATATAATCTTTTAGTTCTTGCTGCTTTTCTTTGTTCTTATGGGACATACCTGCAGTATCAACTAGGACAAGGTCAAAGTCTGTAAACTCATCCTTTAAATTGTCAAACTCTTCTAGGGAATATGCCACATTAAAAGGTAGTTCTAAGATGCTTGCATAGGTTCTAAGCTGTTCTACAGCCGCGATTCTGTAAGTATCTAGTGTCAGCAAGCCAACCTTTGCCCCCTCATATATGCTAAGGCAAGAAGCTATTTTTGCAATTGTGGTTGTCTTTCCAACCCCTGTAGGTCCAACAAAGAATACATATTTACACTTGCCCTTTTCAAAATCAATTTTATTAGTTTCGCCAAGCTTAAATACAATATTTTGGTAAACCTGGGCTAAGGTCTGTTCTAGGCTTAAATCACTGCTAAGATTGGACTCATTTAATATATTCTTTATATACTTTTCTTCTAACCCATTACTTAGAAGTTGCTCAAAGATTAAGCCTTTGTATTGGTTTTCTTCAATAACTTCTTCCTTATCTTTTGCTATAGGCTCTTCTTCATCCTTGTTTTGAAGTAAATTCTGTATATATTGAATTTTCTCTTCAAAGGACAAATTATTATTAGATGAATAACTTTTACTAGGTGGCTTTTCATCATCAATGGCAGCCGTAACTTCTACGCTTGGTTTACGAAAGAATTTGAAAATACCCTTAGGTGAAATTCTCTTAATGTTTGTAACAATAGCATCTTTACCAAGGTCTTCTTTAGCTAACATAATAGCCTCTGTTTCGCTTTCACCTATATACTTCTTTATAATCACTAAATAGTCACCATCCCTACAGATTGTAATTCAACATCTCCTTCAATTTCGTTATATGAAAGTATAATTAAGTCCTTAAAGTAATCTTGACTTAATTTTTTAAAATACATTCTCACTATAGGAGAAGTTATAATAATTGGTGTTTTACCTAATTCTTCTAGTTTTCTAATTTCTTCTTGTACTGACCTCATTATTGCCTCAGTCTTTTGTGGTTCTAAAGTCATATAAGAACCTTGCTCAGTGTGTTTTACTGATGCCATTATTTCTTCTTCTATTTGTGGATCTAGGGTAACTACACTAGTTATTTCGTCTCTTGAGAAGAACTTGTTTGATATGGCCCTTTTTAATCCCTGTCTAACATATTCAGTTAACAAGTCCACATCTCTAGTAGAAGGTGCATAATCTGCTAGGGTCTCTAAAATAGTTGTTAAATCCCTTATAGATATTTCTTCTCTTAATAGGTTTTGTAACACCTTTTGTATTTCACCAACACTAAGAAGTTTTGGTACTAGTTCAGAAATTAATACAGGGTTCTTCTCACTTACATTATCAAGTAGGTTTTGTACATCTTGTCTAGTTAGTAGTTCATGTAAGTATGTTTTGATTATCTCTGTTAAATGAGTTGCTATTATTGAAGGTGGGTCTACCACTGTATAACCAAAGGATTCAGCCTTTTCTCTTTGAGCTTCTGTAATCCACATAGCAGGCAGGCCAAAAGCAGGTTCGGTAGTAGGAATTCCGCTTATTTCTTCTTCAACATAGCCTGGATTCATAGCCATATAGTGGTCGAACATAATCTCACCTTGACTTACTTTTACACCCTTTATTTTAATTATATACTGATTTGGTCCAAGTTGAATATTATCTCGTAGCCTTACTATAGGTACGATTGTACCAAGTTCAATAGCTATTTGTCTTCTAATTAAAACAACCCTATCTAATAAGTCTCCACCTTGATTAACGTCTGCTAGAGGAATTAGACCATAGCCGAACTCTAATTCTATAGGGTCTACTTCTAATAAAGAGGAAACATTTTCAGGTCTTCTAACTTCTTCTCCTTCTTCTTCCTCTTTTGATACTTGTTCTTCTATACTAGCAATTTCAAGATGTTTACTAATTGCTCTTCCTGCTAAAATAAATATTAATCCATATATACTAAAAATAAAGTTACTTAGTGGAGTTGCAAGACCAAGTATAATCATGGTCCCACCAACTGTATACATAACCTTTGGTATTGAAAAAAGTTGATTTACTAACAAATCACCTGAATCAGTTTCAGCAGAAACTTTAGTAACAAGTATACCTGTAGATAGGGAAATACACAAGGATGGAATTTGACTTACTAACCCATCACCAATAGCTAGTATGGCATACTTATTAAAGGCTTCTCCCGCATCTAGACCTGAAGTAATACCAATAACCATACCACCAATAAAGGTAATAATGGTTATTAGAAGACCTGCAGTAGCATCTCCTTTTACGTACTTAGTAGCACCATCCATTGCTCCAAAGAAACTTGATTCGGACTGGATCTTCTCTCTTCTTTCCCTTGCCTGGGCTTCACTTATTACACCTGCAGATAGGTCCGCATCTACAGCCATTTGCTTACCAGGCATAGCATCAAGTGTAAATCTTGCTGTAACTTCAGCAATTCTCTCAGAACCTTTATTAATAACTATAAATTGTACTAATAATAAAATTGTAAATACTACTAGACCAATAATAGGGCTTCCTCCACCAACAAACCCTCCAAATGTTGTAACAACATTACCTGAATCTCCAGTAGTTAGAATTAATCTAGTTGATGATACATTAAGGGCTATCCTAAAAATTGTAGTAAATAATAGAATAGTCGGAAAGGAAGACATATCTAGTACTTCATTTGCAAATAATGCATTTAACAACACTACCAAGGATAGGGCTATATTAAGTGCAAGTAATATATCTAGTAAGTTAGGTCCAACTGGGACTATAAGAAACAAGAGAGCTGCTAGTAAATATAAGGCAACTCCAATATCAGTTTTCTTCATTTATATTTGGCCCCTCTCCATTTAAACTGTATACATAAGCTAAGACTTGGGCTGTTAGCTCATATAACTCAGGTGGAATCTCTTCTCCAATTTCGACATTAAAATATAGCATTCTTGCAAGAGGTTTATTTTCAACAATAGGAACCTTGTTTTCTTTAGCACGCTCTTTTATTTTAGCCGCAAGAAAATCTGCTCCTTTAGCAAGAACTAATGGTGCAGTACCAAGTTCCGTATCATACTTAATTGCCACAGCAAAATGAGTAGGGTTTGTAATAACTACATCCGCTTCTGGTATACTTTGCATCATTCTTCTAGCAGAAACTTCTCTCATCTTGCTTCTTTGTCTACTTTTGATTTGAGGATTTCCATCTGTTTGCTTTAACTCTTCTTTAACCTCTTGCTTTGTCATTCGTAAGTCTCTTTTAAACTTAAACTTCTGATAAAATAAGTCTACAATTCCAAGCATCATGTACATAATACCAATGCTGATTCCTAGACTTAAAACTAAATCTCCTATATATACAATTGCTTGCATCAAATCCATATCATATAGATTAATAAGTGCATCTAATTCCGATATAAGAGTTGAATAAGCAATATACATTACTAAAAAAACCTTAAGAGTGTCTTTGATTAATACAACGATTTTATCTTTTGAAAACATTCTTTTAAAACCATTAACAGGATTTAGCATGTCAAGCTTGGGCCCTAATGGTTTTGTTGTAATTTGAGGCTTAACTTGTATTATATTGACCAATATTATTATAGCAAAAATTATCCCTATAATCGGTAGGCTTATTTTGATTATATGTAGAGAAACATCTTGTATAATAGTCCCAACTATAGCAGAACTTATCTCTTCTTTAGCTAATACGTCAATATATTTATAGAACAAGGGAAAACTACTAACAAGATTGTCACTTAAGTTACCAATCAAAAACCTAAGTACAAAAAAGAAAGTAATTAAAGTAGCTCCAGAAACAAGTTCCATACTTTTTGCTACTTGGCCTTCTTTTCTAGCATCAGCAATTTTCTTTGGACTTGCTTCTTCGGTTTTTTCACCACCTGGTCCATCTGCAAAAAACTGAAGATTATATGTTCTATTAAAGTTGTTTCTAGAACATAATATACCTGTATCTAATTTTTTTGTTCTATTTTCTTCTATCATTGTAAAACCTCAATTGCTAGCCTAAACATTTCAAACATTTTGTCAAATATATATTCTGATATTGTAGGCAGTGTTCCTACTAAAATAAATAGGATACTTAATCCAACTATAATCTTTAGCTGAATTCCTATTACAAACATATTTAACTGGGGCACAACCTTAATCAGAATACCTAGTAATACGTTAACAATTAAAATCGCTGCAAAAAAGGGTAAAATAATTCTAAATCCAATAATAAAGTAATCTCTAAGTATTTTTACCGCTAGTTCAAATAAATTATTTTGAATTTGTCCTCCACCTAGGGGAACAACTTTAAAGCTATCTATTATTGCAACAATAAAATGATGGTGAAGATTGGTTATCAGCATCATTAAAATTACCATATAAGTGTAATAATTAGCAGTTATGGTTGCTCTAATATTAGTAGCTGGGTCTAGGACATTGGCCATAGAAAAACCAATTTCCATATCTATTAGACCACCTGCAAAGGCTAATATATAGTAACATAAATTTGTTATATAACCTAGAAAAATCCCTGTAATGCCTTCTCTTATAATAAGTGTAAAAAAACCTATAACTGTTTGGTACTCTACATTCTCTATAGGATAGGTCTGAAAAATTATAAGAGAAAGAAACAAGGCCAAACCTGCTTTAACTCTCGTTGGTACCTGGTTAAAACTTATTATAGGTGCCGTGATAAAAAAACATGAAATCCTCACAAATATCAAGAAAAATGGAGTTAGGTCTAGTTCTAATATCATAATAAGCTTATATAGTAACTAAAGTTTGAAAACAACTCAACAGTAAAATCCTTTATTTCACTCATTATCCAACTTCCACTTATCATGATAATTAGGAAGATTCCAATTAGCTTAGGAACAAATGTGAGGGTTTGTTCTTGTATTGAAGTTACTGTTTGCAAAATACTGATAATAAGACCAATTACCATGGATACTATCAGTATGGGAGCCGAAACTTTTATAATTGTCCATAAGGCTTGTCTAGCAATATCAACTACAATTTGTTCATTCATTTTATATACCTTTCAAAAAAACACTCATCAACTACACAAAAACTTGATCATCTAATAAAATGTCTTGACAAGTTCACCTAGAACTAAGTTCCAACCATCAGCCATTATAAAAAGCAATATCTTAAATGGCATTGATATTGTAGTAGGTGGCAACATCATCATACCCATTGACATAAGGGTAGAGGCTACAACCATATCAATTATTAAAAATGGAATGTATATTAAAAATCCAATAATGAAAGCTATTTTAAGCTCACTTATAATAAATGCTGGAATAATTACACTTGTTGGTATGTCATCTACCTCAGAAACTTCTCCAATCTCAGCTATATCAAGAAATAACTGCAGGTCTTTTTGGTTTGTTTGTTCTAACATAAAAGTCCTTAGGGGTTTAACACCTTCTTCAAGGGCAACCTCTTGAGTAATCTCTCCATTTTCTAATGGTTTTATAGCTGTTTCATTTATATCTGTAAAGATAGGTGACATTATAAATACTGTTAAAAAGATAGCTATTCCTATTAACACCTGGTTAGGTGGTGTTGTTTGAGTTCCTAGAGCTGACCTTACAAAGTGTAGGACTACTAGTATCCTCGTAAAGGATGTTACCATTATTAAAATTGATGGAGCTAGTGCAATTATAGTTACTAACAGCATAATTTGAAGGGTGGTTGATAAACCACCTTCTTCACCATTATCTAGTTGAAAATTAATGGGACCGAGGTTACCCTCAAAGTCCACACCTTGTGTATTGCCGCCATCAATTGGAGTTCCACTAGCATATATAACATCCCTTGTGCTTATAGAAAATAATATTAAAAAAACTATTAAACTAACTATTAATAAAGGCTTAATTTTCCTAATTCTTAGTAAAAGCTCATTGTTACTGCTCAAACCTACTTGCCTAGTATTTCTATTATCAGTAATTCTATTTTCTTTCTTCTTATTGCTCTTTTGCATATTCATATTATCAACCTTACTTGTTTTTCTTCTTAGAAAACTTTTCTAAGTATTTTGAGAAATCTATTTGGCCAATTTCTTTTTCTTCAACTTGTATAACATCATCTTCATCTAGTTCTGTTATAACACTTATCTCATTCTTTCCTAAAGCAATAACGTAGTATTTTGATGAGATATTAATTAACATTAAGAATTTGCCTTGGCTTAATTTAAAACTTTCAATTACCTTAAAATTGCTATTTTTAAATTTGTTAGTCTGAAACTGGCCTATAAATCTAGTTGTAAAATAAGTAGCAATTAGAATTATTATAAATAATATCAAAAGTCCTAATAATTGTAATACATTTTCTAAGGTTGACAAGGCTGAGCTTAGTATCATTACCCCACCACTTTTTCTATCGCTTCAAGAACCCTTTCTGCTTGGAAAGGCTTAACTATAAAGTCTTTAGCACCTGCTTTAATTGATTCTATTACCATGGCTTGTTGGCCCATAGCAGAACACATGATTACTTTGGCACTTGGGTCGTTTGCCATGATTTGCTTAAGAGCTTCTATACCATCCATTTCAGGCATTGTAATATCCATTAAAACAAGGTCTGGTTTTAGCTCATTATATCTTTCTACAGCAACGTTACCGTTTTCTGCTTCTCCTACTACTTCATATCCGTTTTTTGTAAGGATATCTTTTATCATCATTCTCATGAATGCTGCGTCATCGCAAACTAAAATTCTCTTTCCCATTATAAATCTCCTTATATAATACTTAATTGTCTAAAATTTCTGTTATTCTAATACCAAATGCTTCGTCAATTACCACTACTTCACCTAGGGCTACATGTTTATCATTAACTAGCACATCCACAGGTTCACCTGATAGTTTATCTAATTCTATAATAGTTCCAGGGGCAAAGTCTAGGATTTCTTTGATAGATTTATGGGTCCTACCTAATTCTACCCTAACTTCAAGGGGTACATCCATTATAACATTAATATTTTCTGGTAGACTAACGCTATCTTGACTACCTGAAAGTGGTTGAAACATTGCTTGTTGTACATTAATATCTTCCGATTCAATCTTTGTAGGGCTAGCTGCTACCCTTTCCTGTGCAACAGGTTTTGATGCTTGTACAGTTTGTGTTGTACTTTCTAGCTTAGGCTCGGTATAATCTTGCCCTTTCTTCTCTTCTTCAACACTTGTATTATCTTCAGTAGAGTCTGTACCATTAGTTGATTCCATAAAGTTTATATATATATCATGAGCGAAATCAAATGGATATAGTTGCATGATATTTGTATCAATTGTATCTCCAATTTTCATATCAAATGATACTCTTACAAACTTATCCTTTAAAAACATCTCAACATCTGAATCTGGTATATCATCATTTAAGTCAATCAACTTTGATGCTGGTGGTGTTATATCTACTTTTTTATTTATTAAAGTTGAAAGTGAAGTTGCAGCAGAACCCATCATTTGGTTCATGGCCTCACTTATAGCACTTAATTCTAGTTCTGAGATTACATCTCCTAGGGGAGTGCCATCTCCACCCATCATTAAACTTGTAATATATTTAACGTCTTCATCTTTAATAAGTAAGATACTACTTCCGTCTAATCCTTCTTTATAATAAATTTGAATAAAAACACATGGTCTATCATAATCAGCAGATAGCTCTTCCCATGTTGAATAACTCACACGTGGAGTTGTTATACTAACCCTTCTATTTAATAGGGTAGACAAGGCTGTTGATGCAGCCCCCATTGATATATTTGATAACTCTCCAATTACATCTTTTTCTTCATCAGTAAGAGTATTATCATCTTCTGGTTCTTGATTATCTGGGTTCATACCTTGTAATAGAGCGTTAATCTCCTCTTGAGATAACATATTATCCATAGTTTTACTCCTCTCTTAATATAGATGTGATTTGTAGTGCGTAGTTCTTTGAAAAAGTACCTGGATTAGCCTTGAATTTTTTAAGATTTCCCACATACACATCTAATTCTTCTCCTACTTTGTTGTCTAACTTAATTATATCTCCTGGCTGCAATCCAATAAAATCATTTACTGTTATGGTACTCTTTCCTAGTATCGCTCTAATAGGTATTTGGGTTCTTGATATTACTTTCTCTATTGTTTCTTTGTAGTCTCCTTCTGTTACTTGCTCAGAACTGGAGTACCAATGTCTCGTATTAAGCTTTTCTATAACACCATCAACAGTTGAATAAGGAATACAAAAGTTTAGCATTCCTTCACCCTTACCTATTGTAACCTTTAATGTTAAAATAGCTGTCATTACATTAGGGTCAACTATCTGTGTAAATTGTGAATTGGTTTCAATCCTTTCTAATCTAGGCTTTAATTCAACTACATTAGACCAAGGTTCTATCAGTAAATTTACAAATATATCAAAGATTCTTGTTAGTATATTTATTTCAATATCTGTAAACTCTCTTTTATTATCATTTAAGGGAGCACCCTTTCCTCCAAGAAGTCTATCTATTATAGTAAAACCTAAATTAGTACTTAGTTCTATCAAGGCACTACCTTCTAAAGGTCTAAGATCAGCGACACCGATTAATACTGGACTAGAGAGTGAATTAGTAAATTCAGAAAAGACTAAGGCTTCAGAATTAACCACTTCGATTTGAACATTTTTTCGTAAGTAAGTTGATAGGCGGTTATTAAGTAACCTAGCGTAATGTTCAAATATAAACTCTAACGTCCTCAGGTGTTCTTTTGAGAACTTTAAAGGTCTTTTAAAATCATAATCTTTAATTTGTCTTTTATCTTCGTCTACTAATTCCGTTGCATCAAGCTCACCACTGTTTAATGCATTGAGGAGACTATCTATCTCATATTGAGATAATACTTCACTCATTAGTTATACCTCCAATACTAAGGTGCAAAAGTAAATCATTGTATTTTTTAAACATTTAATCAATTAAGAATTTCCCTGTGGAAACTTCCACAATAAAATTTGATTCAAATTTTTCCTGAACTCTCTTTAGGATTTCCTCTTTAATATTTGCTATGTTGTCCATTATATTACTAGATGAATACTTTGAAAACTCCTCAATTACAATCTCTGTAATATAACTTTGATGAGTTTCTAACTTGGGTCTTAACTTTGAATAATCAGGATGTTCTTTATTAATGGACAAACCAATCTTTACTAATGTGTAATGATTTCTTGTATCATTAGGCTCAGGTTTTAGATTAATTGTTAACTCTTCTAAATTATATACTTCTATATCCGTTAGAGGAATCATATTATTATTAGTATAAAAATCTGGGTTTGATGTAATTTCTAAATCAATATTCTCTGCAACCTTAGCTATTAATTGATTAGTCTTTACTGCCGATGGCACTAAGGTAAATACTATCAGTATAGTTAGTATAAGATTGATAATAGAAATTGCAAGTGCTATTACTGAAAATATATTTTTTTTCATTTCTCCTCCGTATAAACTATAAGAATTATTGATTTATGTTATTATGGACTTTAATTTCAATCCTTCTATTTTTAGCACGACCCTCACTAGTCGTGTTTGGTGCAACAGGATCGTATTCACCTCTACCTGTCCACTTTAAGTTAGCTGGATTAAAGCCCTTATCTTCTATTAAATATGTAGCGGCATTAATGGCTCTTGCACTAGAAAGCAACTCATTGGTTTTATAAACACTTCTAACTATTGGTACATTATCGGTATGTCCTTCAATTTCTATTATTTCTCCTTGGTCAAAGTTCTTTAAAATATCTGCCAACTTATCCAATAGTTTATAAGATTCTTGTTTTAACTCTGCCTTACCTGGGTCAAATAATATTTGACCATCTAGTGTTATTAGCACATATCTATAATTAGAGTCAATTTGTAAGGTTACATCATCACCTATTCCTTGGTCTTCTATATTTTTTGATATGTAGTCATATATTCCAAGAGTAGCATCTTTGTTTTTTTGTTGAAGTTCGCTTTCGAAGTTACCTTCATCATCTACTTGCACAACTTCATTTCCATCCCCTGAGTTTGTACCTTCTGTATCACCTTTACCAGTATATTCTTCCAAACTAGCCATTTGTCTAATGCCAGAAGAGATTACCCTATCGCCTTTAGCAACCTGTCTATTAGACTCTTGTACAACGAAACTACTACTCATTGATTTAACTAGTTTTTCGTATTTGGTTGAATCTACAGTTGACATGGAAAAAAGTAAAACGAAGAAGCAGAGTAACAAGTTCATTAGGTCAGCAAAAGTAGTTAACCATGGAGCAGCCGCACTTTCAGACTGTGGTTTTCTTCTTCTAGACATTTGCTTCCTCCCTTAAGTCCTCCTGTTGATTTAGACTATTTCTATCTGAAGGTTTTACGAATGCTTTTAACTTCTCTTCAATAACTCGAGGATTTTCACCTGCTTGAATTGAAAGAGCCCCTTCAATAATTATTTCCTTGTTTCTCATTTCTAAGTTATGTAAGGCCTTAAGCTTGGCAACAACAGGAACACATATAGCATTAGCTATAAGGGAACCATAGAATGTTGTAACTAAGGCTACAGCCATATTAGCTCCAATAGTTTCTAACTCATTTAGGTCCCCTAGCATGTTTATTAGACCTATTAGAGTACCAATCATACCCCATGCAGGTCCCATTGAAGCAAGGGAGTCCCAAAATCCAACTACTGAAAAGTGTCTATCTTCTATACAATTAAGTTCATTTTCTAGTATTGATCTTACTAGTTCTGGGTCTGTACCGTCAACTATCAATAAAATGGACTTTCTTAAAAATTCATCTTCTATTTCAAATGTTGCTTCTTCTAATGCTAGCAATCCTTCTTTTCTTGCAACATTAGATAGGGCTATAATAGTTCTAATAGTTTCTAACTCGTTGTTAATAGCCTTCCTAAATATAATTCTAATATTTCCCAATTTACTAAAAAAAGATATTACATCTTTTTCCGTTATTAGCATGGTTGCAAGGGAACCACCAAAAACTATTAATATAGAAGGGATGTCCCAGAAATTTCTTAACAAGGAAAAATCAAAACTCCCTGTAGCCATAACAAAAGTTATACCAAATATTGTAGTTATAGCAACTAAGAGTAAACCACCAATAGAAGCCTTATTCATAATTCTCACCTACTTAATAATTTCAGTCTTTCTTAGACTGTTTGCATGTTATAAAATATTATTTACATTGTTTTTTGTATTCCATAATAAGTTCTAAGATTTCTTTTCTGCTTTCTTTAACAATGATTTTCTTATCATTACAAAATGTAATAACTGTATCAGGAGTTTCTTCAATAGTAAAAATATAATCACTATTAATTGTAATACTGGTATTATTCATTTTCTTTAGTGTTATCATAGGCCCACCTTATTGATTTACCTAGCAACTTATAGATTAGAGATTATAGTTCTATAAGTCACTAGGTATTATTTTGAAAAATATAGGTTATCTTATCTCTTTAAATTGATTAATTCTTCTAAAAGTGTATCAGAAACAGTTATAATTCTAGAGTTCGCTTGGAAACCTCTTTGGGTAGTAATCATATCTGTAAATTCTGATGCTAAATCCACATTAGACATCTCAAGTGCTCCAGTTGTAAAAGAACCACCGTCTTGTGTTACATCTTGTCCAATTCCATCAAACTCTCCTGAGTTTTGGGTTTGAGCAAATAGATTATTACCCACTGCCTCAAGTCCTGCTGGATTTGAGAATGATGCAACAGCTATCTGGCCTAATAACCTACTATCTCCATTGTCATATCTACCATATATCTTTCCTGATGTATCTATACCAATACCAGATAGGTTACCAACTTGTCTACCAGCACCTAAACCGTTTAGGCTACCCTTAGCAGCTTCTAGTGATGAATTACCATTAGTTGAATACATTGTTAGAGATGAGAAGTCAATATCAATATCTTCGAAGGCCCCATCCGTTTTATGAATTGATAATCCTATACTATTAAGTAAGTCATTCTCTATTCCTGTAACCCCTTTGAAAGAACCGTCTTCAGTGTTAAAGGATAGGGTTGGCATCTGTGATGGTTCTATTCTAGTAAAGTTACCATCTGCATCTAAAACTGGCTCTCCATCTGCATCAACTTCTATTTGATACATTGTAACACTACCATTTTGTGCATTTACTTCAACTTCATATGTATATCCACCAAAACTAAAGGTGTTAATATCACTTGCTTCATATGTTGTTAGTCCGTTAGCATCTACTACTTTGTTTGCAAAAATAGAGTTTCCAGTTTCATTGGTAATATCCATTAGACTAATTGAGTAGTCATTTTCAGTACCTTCTACCTGTTGTATCTTTATTTGGCCTGAATAAGCATACCCTAAATTGTCATAGAAAGAAATACTTACTGCCTTTCCTGTTTCAGATGCAATTTGGGAATCTTTACTGTCAATATTTCCTGTAATATGTACATTTGTTGTTGCTACCGGTGTTGCAAATAAGTTTTCCGGTGACATAATCCTAAGTGGTGAAACAACATCTGCAATTGTTCTAGTTTGGTCTAGAGGGTCTACTTGCCACCCCATAACCAATGAACCATCTGGAGTACATAAGTTACCACTTGCATCAATTCCAAAGGAACCAGCCTTAGTAAAATAGTTTGTTCCTCCACTATTTACAATAAAAAATGAACTTCCGTTTATCATAATGTCAAACGGGTTATCTGTTCTTTGAGTTCCACCTGTTTGCTCTATAGACTTGGTGATACTTGCAACATTAACACCCATACCAATTTGTAGGGAGTTTCTACCTGCAGCTCCTGTATCAGGATTAGGTCCTGTTGCACTTTGAATCGTTTGATAAAATACGTCAGCAAAATTAACTTTACTTGCTTTAAATCCTACTGTATTAACATTGGCAATGTTATTACCAATTACGTCCATCTTTGTCTGGTGTACACTTAAACCTGAAACACCAGAGTTTAATGATCTCATCATAATAATGACCTCCTACATTACTGTAATGGTCTTATCTGTCAGTCAAAGACCAAATGCTTCCTTTTTAGGTCCAGCATTATATTATTACAGTTCCATCAATATTTGTAAATACTTTTTCTTCTGCTTCATTTACTGCTGTTACAACAGTATTACTCTTAGTATTAACAATAAATGCTATATCATCTACTAGTACCAAGGAATCCTTAACGCCTTTTTCTTTTGCTATTTTGGTTCCTTCTTCTAAACGTTTCATCTGACTATCAGAAATTTCAATGTTCCTACTATCTAATCTAAGACTAGCATGCTTTGAAAACTTTAGCTTGCTGTTATCTAAGTCTGTCTTAGCATTAATTAAAAGGCTGGAAAATGATGGCTTATTACTTTCTTTTGTATTACTACTACTAGCTTTTCTAGATTTATTATTAAGATAGGTGTTTCTAACATGGTCTATAGAATTAAAATCTGACTTTCTTATAATATCCATGCCATCTCCCTCCTTAGCTCTTACAGAGCAAGTTATTTAATTGTCTTGTGTTTCTTCTTTTACTTCTTCTTGTGTTGAATCTGTAATTATCCTCTCATCAACTACTTGATATAAATCCTCCACACTATAAGAGTTGTTATTAACAGATAGATAAGCCTTTCCACTATCGATAGTTACATAATCAACCTTACCTTCTATAAAATTAGTTCCAAGGGAATTAGCAACCTTTAGGACAACTTGTTTTCCAACTAGACTAAAAGCTTGAGTATTGCTATAACTTTGATTTAGGTTTTGCATAGCTTCTAGCTGGGAAAATCCTGCTAATTGGGCTATAAACTCAGTATCTGAGCTTGGATTTAGAGGGTCTTGGTATCTAAGCTGGGTTACAAGTAGTTGTAAAAAGGCATCTTTACCTAGAGCACTCGTCCCTAAAAATTTATTTTCATTATTTTGGGAAGTTCTAGTTTCTCTTACAGCTCCATTATCAACACTTTGATAATGATTAATATTATTAGTATTCATAGGTTTCACCTCTTTCCTATTAAGCCGTATAGCTTACTGTATTATTATTTAGACCTTCATCTTCATAAGATATTAGTAGGTCTTCATTAGGTAATTCTTCAAGTAATTCTTCAGGTAAATCCTCTCCAACCATATGCCTTAGCCTAGAAACTTTTCTTTCTTGATTATGCTTACCTTGATTTGAATCAGACTCATTCCCCTGGTTTTGGAAAAACTCAGATAGGCCAACTTCTACTTCTATATCTTCAACTTTCAAACCTTGAAGACTAAGTTGTTCCTTTAGGATAGACATTTGACTCTCAATTAGTTCCTTAGTTCCTTCATTCTGGGCTAAAAACTTAGCTGTTAATAAGCCATTTTTTTGTGCTATTTCTAGAGTTAGCTTGCCAAGATGGTTAGGATGTAAGTCTATCTCAAGGACCTGACTATTGTCTTGTAACTTAACCTTTACTTGTTCAATTATTTGTAAGGTTACATCATGGACATCCCTTACTGACTGACTTGTATTATTAGCACTTGTCTCATTAGCTATATTCATGTTGAAATTGTTCAAGTTAGCTTCAAATCCAGATGTTTCAGTGGTATTATATGACATCCTTTTATCAGAATCTTTGCTAGTACTATTACTAGATTCATTCCTTTGGTCTTCAACCACGATATTTATTGACTTATTGTCCCTAGTAAAGCTTTTATCTGCTGGTAAAATATCATCAGCCATAAGTTCTTTTCTTGAGTTTTGGTCCTTAATATCTAAGTCTACTTCCAAAAGACTATCTAGCAAGGCTTCATTATCATCTAGAACCATAAGGTCATCTACTAGCAAGTCACTTATTAGAGCATCTAGGTCTAGATTACTTGCTTCTAATGTTTCCATTAGTTCTTGGTTTAAGCCTTGGTTTATACTATCTAATACTTCCATAAGGTTGGCATACTCTAGTGCTAGATTTTCATCGGTAAGGATGTTTATCATATTAGAGTCTTCTTTAAATGCCATATAAAAGCTTGATAGATTATTATTGTTTAATAGGTCTAAGGCCGTTAATCCTGAAGCTTCTAATAGGTCTTCTAATTCTTCTTGACTAATATTTAGAACTTGACTTACTTCTTCAATTATAGTTTGAGAAGCAGCCTGTAGCATAATCATAACCTGCTCTAGTTCTTCTTTACTTAATATTTCTTTTGTAAAAGCTTCTACTTTCTTATCTTCTACTACTGGTTCTTCTTCTAAGTTCTTTATCTTAGAAGAACTATTGGTATTCTTATAGATTGATTCTGTATTAGTCTTATCAGACTCACTACTTGACTTAATATCCTTATCCTTTGTGACTGTATTAAAGGTTTCCTTCATTTCATTAGTTATATAGTCACTAAAACTTGCTTTGCTATTGCCTAATAGGTCTGTATTAGTAGTATAAGCTTCACCTAAGTCATAACCCTTTTTGATAGTTTGCTTGTGATTAGGTAGGCTGCTAACAAGATTACTACTAGACTGGTTCATATTTAAAACATTGGTATTCATATCTTCTTTACCTCCTTCCTATATGCTAATATATATTTTAAATGGATATAAGGACTTAAGCCTATATCCACTTAAAAGCAAAAAAGTTATTTAAATATCTCTTTTGTAATCTTTCCAGCTAGATCTTTATCCATCACACTAAGGATTTCTGATGCATCTTCTGCCTTCATGTTTGATAAGATGTCTATTAATAAATCTAAATCTGACGATAAAGTTTCAAATATTCTAGCTACAGCTTTTTTATCCATCTGGCTATATATTTCAATTTTTTCTTTTAGTTTATTATCTTCTTCTATAGAACCAATCACTTGCCTATAGATAATTTCTGCATTATCAGGATTAATTGACTCGTAGTATTTTTTATATTCTTCAACACTAGGTGCCTTATCACCTTGGACCACTTCTCTATCAAACTCTAAAACTCTTTCATTAAATGCTTCTGATTCTTTCTTGATCTCTTGAAGAGAACTTATCTCTTCTTCCAACTTGCTATTTATGTTCTTATATCCTTCTAGTTCAAGGGCAAGTTTATCATTAGCATCTTCTAGCTCTTTTATTTTGCTTATAGCGTCTTCTAATGACTTATATGGGTATTCATCGTCGTAGGCTAGGTCTAAATCACTTGCTTTAGGTAAAATCCTGTTAATATAGGGTACATCTTTAAATACTGGGCGTAAGGTGCTACCAAATCCCCCCACATCTAGTTTTATGAGTAAAGCTAGTATCATAAGCCAGACGAACACAATTAATATTAATATAAATGTGGCAAAAACTTTATTTTTAATTTTACCTTTGGCCTTTTCTATGCCCTTTTTTTCTTTAACCGGCATTTAGCCCCTCCTTAGATTGAACAAGATTTGTATATCTATAACTGGTAATCTCATCAATCTCTTTTTGTTGTTCTTCTTCATATTCAAGGATATAGTCTTCTAAGGCTTTCTCCTTGAGTTTTTCGTGGGTTTTTCTTTCTACCATTGCTTCTTGTAACTTTTGTCTAGCACTTTCAACCTTTTGCTTAGCAATAGCCACTTTGTTTTCTTGCTGCTTTATGTATGTTTTGTATGTATTAATTGCTTCTTTATATTTATTTACTTTAACTAAATCGATTTTAGATCTAATCAAGTCTGTTAGTTCACTGTAAAACTCACTTTGCTGTTTCTTTAGACTATCTAGTTTCTTCTCTTCTTTAGATAGAGCATTTCTTGCATTGCCATATGATGTTTTAGCTTGTTCTTCTAATTGGTATTTTATTTCCAATATGTTTTCCATTTTATAAGCAAACTTTTTCATGTCTTATCAATACCCTTCAGTATCAATCTAATTTGCGAACAAATTAGAAATTAAGTCTGTATGTTAGTCAATAAAAATTTCTTCTAGTAAGTGTAATGATTCTTCAAAAGTAAAGCTGGATTCAACTTTTTGCCTTAAGAATGCATTAACCTTATCAATCTTTGATATTGCATAATCTATATCTTTATTGGAACCCTTTTTGTAGGCTCCTATATTAATTAAATCTTCTGCATCACTATAAGTTGCTAATATCATCTTTAATTTATTTGCATATTCTTTGTGTTCGTTTGATGCAATAGCTGACATAACACGTGATATACTTTGTAAAACATCAATTGCTGGATAATGACCCTTATGGGCTAGTTTTCTTGACAACATGATATGGCCATCAAGAATTCCTCTTGCTGTATCAGTTATAGGCTCATTAAAGTCATCACCATCTACAAGAACTGTATATAAGCCAGTGATAGACCCTTTCTCAGAATTACCTGCCCTCTCAAGTAGTTTAGGCATTTCTGAGTACATACTTGGAGGGTAACCACGAGTAACAGGTGGTTCTCCTGATGCAAGCCCTATTTCCCTCTGGGCCATAGAGAATCTTGTAAGGGAGTCCATCATTAACAAGACATCTCTCCCCTGGTCCCTAAAGTATTCTGCTATAGCTGTCGCAGTTTGGGCAGCCTTTTTACGTATTAGGGGTGGTTGGTCAGATGTAGCTACAACTACTACTGAACGTTTAAGACCCTCTTCACCAAGGTCTCTCTCAATAAACTCTAACACTTCCCTACCACGCTCACCTATTAGGGCTATTACGTTAATATCTGCCTTTGTGTTTCTAGCAAACATACCAAGCAAGGTACTTTTTCCAACACCACTTCCCGCAAAAACTCCCATTCTTTGACCCTTACCAAGAGTAATAAGAGCATCTACTGCCTTAACACCAAGAGGCAATACCTCTGATATAATTTGACGCTTAAGTGGGTCTGGTGCCTTTGCTTCAATAGGGTAGGTCTGTTTTACGATATACTCTGAGCCATCTAAGGGATAACCAATACCATTTAAAACCTTACCTAATAAGTCATCACCTACTGGAACTTGTAATGACTCATTAGTTGACTCAACGATACTTTCTAGGCCAATCCCATCTACATTACCATAAGGCATTAATAAAATTCTATTGTCCCTAAAGCCGACTACCTCAGCCATTACAGACTGTTTCTTGTCCCTAGAATAAATCTTACATAAGTCTCCTAGTTTTACTTCAGGTCCAATAGATTCAATGGTTAGTCCAATAACTTTTACAACCTTACCTAAGTATCTTTCGTAATCATTATTTAAAAGTTGTACATATTTACTTGTATCTATTTTAATCATTTAACTTGTCCCTAAGTTCTATCTTAAACAATATTAGTGTTTCTTAGCTAACTAGTCATTGAGTACTAGAAGTTCAATATCCTTATATAGGTTTTCTAATTGAACATCTAGACTACAATCAATTAAGCCAAAATCAGTATCAATTATACACTGATTCTTTTCAAGACTCTTGTCTATACTAATATCTAATTTTACATCTTCATCAACAAGGCTTCTAAACCTATCTTTTTGCAATGACACAGTTTCATAATCATCTTCTGAAACCCTAATTATATATTGGCTACTTTTTGCCGAATTAGTTAAAGCCTTGTTTATCAAATATTCTATCACTTGATTATTCTTAACTATGACTCCAGTAATCTTCTCAATTAGCTTTATTAAGATCTGGGCTAAGTTGGGTTCAAGCTCTTTTATTAGGTTCATATATTCTTCTTCTTGTTTATTAACCATAGATTCAAAGTCAGCTTTTAATTTAGCTTCTAATTCTGTAGCTTTTAAAGCTGCTTCATCCATTCCGTCTTTATAACCTTGTTCTTTAGCTTTAGCACATATTTCTTCAGATATAGCATTAGCTTCTTTCTCTGCCTCTTCCTTAGCCTTTTGTATAATTTCAGCGGCCTGGGCCTTGGCAGAGGATATTATTCTCTCTGCTTCAAGAATGTGATTTTGCATACTAATTTTGCTAATAATATTTGCTGTATCTTCAAGTTTTTCTTTTTTTGATTCAAGGCTTACTTTAGTAGCTATAGGTTTATGAGGTGTAATCAACTTCTGTTCCTTAAGCATTACATTTCTTGATTTGATTACATTAGACAATTATCTCGTCACCCCCGCCTCTTGAAATAATGATTTCTCCTATATCTTCAAGCCTTCTAATTGTATTAACAATCTTAAGCTGCGCATTCTCTACATCCTTCACTCTTACAGGACCCATGTAATCCATGTCTTCCTTAAGCATAGATGCAAGCCTTTGAGAAACATTCCTGAAAATAACTTTTTGTACTTCCGCATTAGCATTCTTAAGAGCTAATGCTAGGTCATTATTATCAATTTCACGTAATACTCTTTGTATTGACCTATCATCAAGGGTGATGATATCTTCAAATACAAACATTTTTCTCTTAATTTCATCAGTTAGGTCTGGATCTTCTATTTCTAGAGTTTCCATAATATTTCTCTCTGTTCCCCTATCTACTGCATTGAGAATATCTACAATTGAATCTACTCCACCAGCAATAGTATAGTCTTGATTTATCATAGAAGCGAACTTTCTTTCAAGATTCTTTTCTACTTCATGTATGATATCTGGACTTGTCCTATCCATCTGAGCTATTCTCTTGGCCACATCAGCTTGTTTCTCAGGTGCAAGTTCAGAAAGAACACTTGCTGCCTGTGATGGTGGCAGATAGGCTAGTATTAGTGCGATAGTCTGAGGGTGCTCATCTTGTATAAAATTATTGATTTGACTAGCATCTGTTTTTCTTGCAAATTCGAAAGGTCTAACTTGCAAGGTTGCTGTTAACTTATTAATGATTGCAGATGCTTGGTCTGTACCTAAGGCCATTTCTAGTAATTCTTTGGCATATTGTACTCCACCCTCACTAATGTATTGCTGTCCTAGACATATGTTATAAAATTCATCAAGCACTGCATTCTTTTTATCCTGAGAAACACTTCTTGTATTAGCAATTTCTAAGGTCAGTTGCTCAATTTCTTCTTCATTTAAATGTTTATAAATTTGCGCTGCTTTTTCAGGTCCTAAAGTAATCAATAAAATTGAGGCCTTTTGTAATCCCGATAAATTATATTCACTCAATGCACTCACCTAGTCCCATTCATCTTCATTTAGCCAGTTTCTAAGTAGCTTTGCTACTGACTCTGGGTCTTCATCTACCAATTTATCTATAACTCGTCTTGTTTCTGATTTTTCATTCAAGTCTATATCTTCCAATTTTTCCTCCTGAGTTGAGGCTAGTAATTCTTCTACTGATATCTCAGGTTCTGTTTCCATTACCTCTACAGGCTTACTTCCTTTAAAGACTATGAACAATAATAAGGATACAATTAGTACCAATAATAGTATCTGGAATATTAGGTCGAAGTTAAACTCCTTATGTTCCATTGGTACAAATACCGGTTGTTCATAGGCAATAATTTGAATTTTGTTTTGTGGAACACCTGTAGCTAGTGATACTAACTTAAATATATCCTCAGATACTTCCATCTGTATTCGGTCACTATTTTGACTGACAAACTCATCAAAGGTCATGTCATCAAGTAGACCCTGTCTTTTTAAGTCCTCTTCCCTATAGGTTACAACCTTAGTAGCAACTATACTACCACTTGATTCCTCAGGAATAACAGCTCCTACTTCATAGACTGTATTAGTAACTCTCTCACTTGGTAGGTATTCTATCTGAACTGTTTTCTCACTACTTCCTGAGTTAACATTTCCCTCACCTATTACATAACTAGTATCATCATTATTATCTGTACCAGGTACTCCTCCTGGTTCTGAAGCTGAGTTTTCACTTTCACTTTCATAAGAATAATAGTTTTTATATAAGCCTTGCTCTTGACCTTCAGCAGCAATTTGCTCAGTATAGAGTTCTGTTACCTTATCCATATTTAGAGACCAGTTAAACATTGACTGTACATCATCAAACCCTAGGTTCATCATTAATATATAGATGTTATTGTTATATGTATTTTGTAGTTTTTCTCTGTACTCTAATACGGAATCAACATTACTTGTGTATAAGTCTTCTTGTCCACCATAAAGTAAATTGCCGTATTGATCTACTATTTTAATTTTGTCAGTTGTTTCATTACCGATAGCTGCTGCAACATACTCTGCAACACCTCTTGCACTCTTTGTATTAAAGTTTGAATCAATAGTTAGCGCAACACTTACTGGATAGTCCTTTTTCTCTGAAAGAATACTATATGATTTATCCTGAGGAACATATGTTACCTGGGCATCTTGTATACCCTTCATCTTTATTAAGTTTTTTCTTATTTCATTTTGAACGTATAAATGATTTTTTAAATTTCGTTCACTATTTGTTGTATTTAATCCATTATCCAAAAGGTCCTCTAA
>JAAYRG010000205.1 GCA_012518885.1 Clostridiales bacterium
GAAGCAGCAGCTAAGGCGGCAGCAGAAGCAGCAGCCAAAGAAGCAGCCGAGAAGGCAGCCAAAGAAGCTGCGGCAAAAGAAAAAGCAGAGAAAGAGGCAGCGGTAAAAGCGGCTAAAACAAGTAAAGGTGGCAAGTTTTCTAGTAACGAAATTGCTATCTTAGAAAGAATTGTTGAAGCTGAAGCAACTGGAGAGGACCTAAAGGGTAAGATCCTAGTTGCAAACGTAGTTCTAAACAGGGTAAACAGTAAAAAGTTCCCTAATTCCATCGAAGGAGTTGTCTTCCAAAAGGGACAGTTTTCTCCTATAAGAGATGGTAGGTATTACAAGGTAAGTATAAAAGACTCAACAAGAGAAGCAGTAAGCAGGGCCCTACAAGGTGAAGATTATTCTCAAGGTGCCTTATACTTTGCAGCAAGACAAAAAGCTTCAAGTAAAAATATGAGGTGGTTTGATAGTAACCTAACCTACTTGTTTAGGCATGGAGCCCATGAGTTCTTTAAATAATTATATGGTTGTATTTAAATTGTATAGATGAATGTGTGACCAGTCTACGGACTGGTCATTTTTTAAAGAAATTCAAACTCCCTATTGAAGTAACCTACTTTAACGTGGTATAGTATCAATATAAAAAAACCAAACCATTATTATTATAAAATATAAAAGAGGAATGAATATTATGAACGTATTATACCAAAGTACCCGTAGTAGTATGGAAGCAATACCAGCATCAAAAGCCATCCTACAAGGTCTATCTAATGACGGTGGTCTATTTGTACCAACTGTACTTCCTAAATTAGAAAAAGATATTAAAGACCTATCCCAAATGGATTATAGAGAGTGTGCATACGAGGTTATGAAGCTACTTTTAACTGATTTTACAGAGGAAGAGCTTAAAACTTGTATAAACAATGCTTACGATGACAAGTTTGATACCAAGGAAATCGCCCCTTTAAAAAAGCAAGGTAACGCCTATTACTTAGAACTTTTCCATGGGCCAACCCTAGCATTTAAAGATATGGCTTTATCAATACTTCCCCATTTACTTATTACTTCTGCAAGGAAGAATAATATAAAAGAAGAGATAGTTATCCTTACTGCAACTTCAGGAGATACAGGAAAGGCTGCCCTAGAGGGTTTTGCAGATGTAGACGGTACTAAGATAATAGTCTTCTATCCTAAGAATGGTGTAAGTGCTATTCAAGAAAAGCAAATGGTTACCCAAAAGGGTAAAAACACATATGTTGTAGGAATTACAGGTAACTTTGACCAGGCACAAACAGGTGTTAAGAATATATTTAACAATAAAGAATTAGCTGCTAGATTAAAAGATAAGGGATACATTTTCTCATCAGCAAACTCTATTAATATAGGTAGGTTAGTGCCACAAATCGTTTATTATGTTTATTCATATGCTCAGTTATATAAGAGTGGCCAGATTAAGAAGGATGAGAAGATTAATGTTGTAGTTCCAACAGGAAACTTTGGTAACATCCTAGCTGCATACTATGCTAAGGAGATGGGGCTACCAATTGATAAGTTAATCTGTGCTTCTAATGAAAACAAGGTCTTGTTTGATTTCTTTAATACTGGTATATATGATAAAAACAGAGAATTTATATTAACAAATTCTCCTTCAATGGATATATTGATTTCTAGTAATTTAGAAAGGTTGATTTTTAAGCTTACAGGTGATGATTACAAAAAGACTGCTGAGTTTATGAATGACCTTAGCCAAAGTGGCCAGTATCAAATTACTAATGAGATGAAAGAGAAGATGGAGGCTTTTGCTGCAGGTTATGCCTCTGAAGAGGATACAGGCAAGGTGATTAAGAAAATCTATGAAGATACAGGCTATGTTATTGATACCCATACAGCTGTAGCAGTATCAGTTTATGAAGGATACCTAAGGGAAACTAAGGATAACAAGAAGACTGTTATCGCATCAACAGCAAGCCCTTATAAGTTCCCAGTAAGTGTTATGGAGGCTATTGATCCTAAGTACAAGAATATGGATGATTTTGCCCTTGTTAAGAAACTTAGTAACATATCTGGTGTTGAAGTGCCAAAGGCTGTAGCCCAGTTAGAAACATCAGAAGTTCTTCATGATAGGATATGTAAGCCAGAAGATATGGAAACCTTAGTTGAAGGATTATTAATATAAGTAAGTAAAATGAAATTCAATAAATGAAAATAGCTTATTTAAAAACTAATAGATATAAAACAATTTTTATAAATCAAAATGCCCCCTAGTCAGAAATTGGTTGACTAGGGGGCATTTATGATGCACTTATAAGATTAGTAATATATAGCAATAATGTTTAGTTTTTAAAATAATAGATGTATTAAAGAGAAGTCTTAGATTTCTCTTTTCATATAAGACCTAAAAAACACAAGGCCTATACTAAGTATGTTACCAAGAAGACCTGCAGTCACTACATTTGCAGCAAGATTAGGACTAACTTTATCACTAGGGACCATAGCCTGAGAAAGGACGAATACATCTGAAGTATCTAAAAGACTAGATTCAAACCTACCAAGACCACCTTCCTGGTAAAATTTCTCTAGGGCAGCCTTTTCAAGTTCTAGTTCCTCTAAGTAAGCATTATATGTCGCAATGTTACTCTCTGTTGTCTCAATTATTTTCTTGGTTTCAATAAGTGTGTTTTGGAGTTCTATATAATTAGGATTGGTGATATCATCCAAAACAATATAGTTACTAGCCTCTGAAAATGCCTTTAACAAGCCTTCTTGGTCAATCAGCTGTGGGGTAGTTTCAATTAAGTCTTCGTACCTTCTTAACAAATCATTGTTAGATTGTAACTTACTTTGGTCTGACTCTAACTTCACTGAAAAATCATTATAAAAATAGTTGATGGCCCTATCTTTTATAATTAAATCCACATGCCCTATGTAAGTATTGTAGAGCTTGTTAGATAGGTCTACAATTTCTTGTGGGTCATGTCCACTGACTATAATAGGAAAGATATTCTGGCTTGTATCCTCTTCTCCAATAGTAATTCTACTATTAATACTCTCTATACTAACCTCATATGTGTTATATCCCATACTAGCAATAGTTTTCTCGATTACCTCATTGCTTTTAATTAGATTGATATAATCTATATTATTATTAATTGGTGAAGTAAAGTTACCATACTTAGTGCTATATGCAGACGGAATATTAACATAGATTGTAAATGTCGTCTTATATACTGGCTTAACAAAATATATATTAAATATAGCTGCTACTATAGCAAATATAAGTGGTATAATAATAAGTATAAGCTTATACTTCCATAATAAATTAATTAAATCTCTAGCTTCAATGACAGAACCCCTTTGCTTGAGTTTTACACTGGTGTCGTAGATTTTCATGCTTCCCCCCTAAAGAATTTCTTACGTTTTTATGACATATGAAATTATTGTACCATATTTGATTTAATATTTGCATAAGAATTTTGAAATAATTGGATATAATTAATATTAGTATTTGTAGAATATGCAAAACTAAACACAGGTTTAAGATAAGTTTATTGATAAAGAATAGCAAATATGCTAAAATCATTGTGTTTAAGAGTTATTTAGATAATAATCTACAGATATGGGAGAAAAAATATGAACAAACATGAAAGAAGTCCAATTATTAAATCTCTTTTTTTAGTTTTATTAGACATAGTACATGTATCTATAGCAAGTGCAGTTGGACTCCTGCTACGTTTTGACTTAAGAATTAGTAATGTAGATACCCAGTACCTAGATTCCATATGGGAATATATGCCCCTTTTTGTTATAGGGACAATAGTGGTGTTTTATTTGTTTAGACTCTACCATACCCTTTGGATTTATGCGGGTATAAATGAATTAATTAATATTACCTTTGCATGTATTGCAGCTATATTACTTCAAATTGCTGGAATGGAGATGCTTCTTCTTCCGATTCCAAGGGCTTATTATGTTTTATCAGGGATAGTTTTATATTTTCTAACCCTAATAAGTAGGTTTATGACTAGGTTAGTCTTTCAGTTAAACAAGAACCTGTCCTATAGTAGTGAATCTTATATTCATCCTAAGGATACAACTAAGGTTATGGTAATTGGTGGTGGAGAGGCTGCCAACTTAATTATAAAAGAGATAAGAAACTCCAGCCATATAAGTAAGGTTGTAGTAAAGTGTGTAATTGACGATTCTTATGATAAGATTGGCAAATACATTCAGGGAGTTAAGGTTGTAGGTAATAGGGATACAATATTATATAATGTTAAGAAGTATAATATTGATGAAATCTATATAACCATGCCTTCAGCTTCAAAAAGGACCATAAGAGAAATCATTACAATATGTAATGAAACAGGTTGTGAAGTTAAAATCCTACCAGGTATTTACCAACTTATGAGTGGTGAAGTTACTGCTAGTAAGCTTCGTAAGGTCCAGATAGAAGACCTGCTTGGTAGAGATGTTATCAAGGTTGACCTTGATTCTATCATGTCCTATGTAAGGGATAAGGTAATAGTAGTTACTGGTGGAGGAGGCTCCATTGGAAGTGAATTATGTAGGCAGCTAGCAGCTAAAAAGCCTAAGCAACTAATAATAATAGATATATATGAGAATAATGCCTATGAGATACAACAAGAGCTAACTAGGGAATATCCTAAACTAGACCTAGTAGTGCTAATTGCATCAGTTAGGAATTACGACAGAATTAATCATATATTTGAGACGTATAAACCTGATATTGTTTACCACGCAGCAGCCCATAAGCATGTACCCCTAATGGAGGTAAGCCCTAACGAGGCAATTAAGAATAATGTTGTAGGTACATGGAATACAGTAAGGGCAGCAGATAATAATAACGTAAAACGCTTTGTGCTTATTTCTACAGACAAGGCTGTTAACCCAACTAATATAATGGGGGCCTCAAAACGTATATGCGAAATGATTATTCAAACCTACAATAAACGTTCAAACACTGAGTTTGTGGCAGTACGTTTTGGTAATGTCCTTGGTTCTAGTGGAAGTGTTATTCCATTGTTTGAAAAGCAAATAAGGGCAGGGGGTCCAGTTACTGTAACCCACCCAGATATTATAAGATATTTTATGACTATACCAGAGGCAGTCTCCCTTGTACTCCAGGCAGGAGCTTATGCTAAAGGTGGCGAGATATTCATACTTGATATGGGTGAGCCAGTAAGGATTGTAGACCTTGCTATTAACTTAATCAGGCTATCAGGTTATAAGCCTAATGAAGATATAATGATTGAATATACGGGCCTTCGTCCAGGTGAAAAGCTTTATGAAGAACTTCTTATGGATGAAGAAGGTATGCAAGAGACTGAAAACCACCTAATATATATTGGTAAACCAATTGAGATGGATGCTTCTAAGTTCTTATTGCAACTAAGTGCCCTTGCAAAAGCCTGTTATAAGGAACCTGATAATATTAGGAAGTTAGTTAAGGAGATAGTACCAACATATAATTATGACTCCAAAAATTAACCTGTATAACTTGTTTGGTAACTTGGAATTACTATATTAATGAAGCCTTTACATTAAACCTGTGGGAAACCATGAAGGTCATATAGGAGTTTTGCTTATGAAAGAAAAGCTTGATCTTAAGTCGAATTTATTAATAGGTTCATTACTATTTGGTTTGTTCTTTGGGGCTGGTAATTTGATTTTTCCAGTTCATATGGGGCAGCTTGCTGGAAGTAATACCCCACAGACAACTATTGGATTCTTAGTTACTGGAGTAGGTCTTCCCCTACTAGGTGTTACAGGAACTGCCCTTGCCCAAAGTGAAAGTTTGTATGATTTGGCAAAGCCTATTAGCAGGCTATATTCTATACTTTTTACATGTGCCTTATATCTAACAATAGGCCCTTTGTTTGCCATTCCACGTACCGCTACTGTTGCATTTGAAGTGGGTTTAAATCCTTTTATAAATGAAGAATATCTACAACTTGGGCTACTTTTATTCTCTCTGATTTTCTTCGTGGTTACCCTATATTTTTCTCTAAAACCAGGGAGAATCCTAGACTGGGTTGGAAGGTATCTTACCCCAATTTTTGTGGTACTTTTATCAATACTACTAATTGCAACCTTTCTTAATCCCATGGGACAAGTTAGTAACTTTGTGCCACAGGGGAAGTATATTGATAGGCCTTTATTTTCAGGTCTGATAGATGGCTATAATACTATGGATGCCTTGGCCTCACTGGCATTTGCCATTGTAGTTATTGCCAATGTTGAAAAGTTAGGGATAAAGAATCCAAAATACAAGGCCATAGAAATCTTTAAATCAGGCCTAGTCTGCCTTGTTGGAATGGGTGTTATTTATGCATCCCTAGCCTATATGGGGGCAACAAGCCTTGGGAGTGTAAGTAGGGCTAGAAATGGCGGAGAAATCATGTCCCTAGTAAGTGACCATTATTTTGGTTCTGTAGGGAAAATCTTGCTTGCAGCAATAGTAACAGTTGCTTGTTTAAAAACAGCAATAGGCTTAATTACATCATGTTCACAAATGTTTAATGAAATGTTTCCAAGTTCATTATCATATAATAAATATGCTATTTTATTTACAGTAGTCTCATTTGTGATTGCCAACTTTGGCTTGGATAAAATAATCCAGTTATCTGTACCGGTTCTTATGTTTTTATATCCCCTTGCAATTACCTTGATGATATTGTCATTACTTGCACCATTTATAAAACAGCAAAGGGATATATATAGGTGGACAACTAGTTTAACAGTTATTGCAGCGATTTTTGATTTTTGTAATGCATTGCCTGAACATGTGAAAGAAAGAAGGGTAGTAAAGGCACTTATTGACTTTGCAGATAGTTACTTGCCAGGTTTTGATTATGGATTTGGCTGGATTATCCCTGCACTAGGAGGCTTTGTTATAGGGACTCTTGTATGGATAATTCGTAATAGAAATAGCAAATAAGAAGCATTTATTTTTAAACCATTAATAAGGAGGAATTTACCATGAGTAAAAGGATTGGATTTATAGGACTGGGAACAATGGGCTTTCCTATGGCAGTTAACTTAGTTAAGGCTGGATATGAGGTTATTGGTTATGATGCATTTAAAGGTGTTTATTAAAGAGCAAGGGCTGCTGGTATAACAATGGTAGATTCTCTAAAAGAAGTAGCCGAACAAGCCGACGAAGCAATTATTTCAATGGTTCGTGACTATGCCCAAAATGTTGATGTTATATTTGGAGAAGACGGACTATTAACTGCTAAGACTGAGGGTAAAACTATTATTGTAATGAGTACACTAGACCCTGAAACAATGAATAAGTTAGGTAAGAAGGTTGAAGAAGAAAGTAATTATAAATTAATTAGTGCAGCAGTAAGTGGTGGTGCTTCAGGTGCGGAGGCAGGAAGTAGCCAAGTTGCAAAGTTAGTTAATAACTTAATCCTAGGTATTAATATCAATGCAGTAGCTGAAGGGCTTAAATTAGCAAGATATTATCAGTTACCTGAGGAAGAGGTAATAAACCTATTAAAAGTTAGTACAGGTGATAGTTGGGTAGCTAGAAATTGGAGCGATGTATCCCAGTGGACAGCTGAGACTGCCCTTAGTGTATTACTTAAGGACTTAATAGCTTCTTACAACCAAGGTATTAAGCATAATATTCCTATGCCATTTAATGCCTTATCATCTACCCAATTATTTGACTCTATGGGAAAAGAAAAACCTAAGGAATAAGAGTATCGTGTTTTTATAGGAAAATTAGTAGAGAAGGGTGAGGGTTAAATGTTTGATGTAGTGGCTTTAGGAGAACTGCTCATTGATTTTACGCCATATGGGGTTTCATCATCAGGAATGAAGTTATTTGAGCAAAATCCAGGAGGGGCTCCAGCTAATGTACTTACAGCTTTATCTAAAATGGGCCTAAGGACTGGCTTTATAGGTAAGGTTGGGGATGACATCCATGGATTATTCTTAAAAAATGTTCTAGAAGAACAAGGGATTGATACTAGTTCCCTAGTTCTTGATAAAGAGGTATTTACTACTTTAGCCTTTGTGGAACTAAGCAGTACTGGAGAAAGAAACTTCTCATTTGCCAGAAAGCCAGGAGCTGATACCTGTTTGACAGTAGAAGATGTGAAAGAAGATTATGTAAGTAAGGCTAGAGTATTTCACTTTGGTTCTTTGTCACTTACTAACGAACCTAGTAGGTCTGCAACAATAGCTTCCCTAGAATATGCTAAAAACGCAGGTGTGATAATTTCTTATGATCCTAACTATCGTCCATTACTATGGGATTCAGAGCAGGAAGCCATGGATAGAATGAAGTCAGTACTTAAATATGTGGATATATTAAAGGTCTCAGATGAAGAAACAAAGCTACTGACTGGTGCAGACGATCCAGTTGAAGCATCTAAGATACTACTTGATATGGGTATATCCATAGTAGCTGTAACCCTTGGAAGTGAAGGGGCCATAGTCCGCACTAAAGAAGGGATGGCACAGGTTCCAGCCTTTGAAAGTAAGGTGGTTGATACTACTGGTGCAGGTGATTCCTTCTGGGGTGGTTTTTTATATATGCTAATTAAATCTAATAAACTGCCAAAGGATATAAGCATAGGTGAAGCAAAAGATTTTACCTTATTTGCAAATGCAGTTGCAAGCTTATGTGTTGAAAAGCGAGGAGCAATACCTGCAATGCCAAGTCTAGAAGAGGTTGAAGAGAGGCTAAGGTAGGGAAGACAGGGGGACGGAGTTTTGTCTTACAGGACAGGGTCCTAAGAAGGGTGAGGATATTAGGCCACCTATTTCGTAAGACAAAACTCCGTCCCCCTGTCTTCTGTCATTTAGTCTTTAGACTTTTTCGACTTTACAAGGGATTTGATCTCTTCAAAGGCCTCCTTGAAGTGCCTAGAAACAGCTGTAGGGTTTCTACGAATTAGCCTAGCAGCTTCTTTATAGGCCTTATCCTTCCTTGAGAAGATACTAAGTTCTAACTTTTTAAGTTCACCTTTTAGTTGGGTCAAATCCTTTAATAGGTTTGATAACTGGGTCTTTTCTGGTTTAGGAAAGTCTGAATTAATTTTAGATTGGACTTCTTTAATGATTGTATCAGTCATTTCGTTTAGTAATTCTACTAGTTTTAATTTGCTAAATCTAATGTTTTGAAGTTTTTCAACAATAGAAATCTTTCCAGACTCTCTACTAATGGTCTCTTGTATTCCAAGTTTTAGCTTTTGGAATTGATTTATAAACTGGCTTGAACCTGAGTTGATAATAGACGCAACACTACCTAGCTTTACTTCAAAGGTTGAAATTATCCTATTATTTTCAGTAAGTTGCTTTAAAAGCTTCTTGAAGTCAAGGGCTGATTGGATGGATGTTGTTGTATCTACAACAAAGATAATTGTAAGGGTATAGGTGATTAGTTCTAAGGCCCTGCTTGGTATACTTACTACTAATTTTTCTATTGGTGGATTGAGTACTTTTACAAGTACTACTGAAAACAAGCCCCAACCAAGAGATACAAACAGGCTTATATGGCCATTAAGATTAAACTTATGGTGGCTATAATCCCAGTATCTCATTTTGAAGGTTCTTTCCATTAAGGTACCTGTTATGTATTCAAGTATGCTAGCCCCAAGTAGGCCAGTTATGTAAATTAAGGTGATATTGTCCTTAAGGGGCAGGGTAAGGGATAGAATGATTAAGGCTCCAAATCCATATATAGGTATTACAGGGCCGCGTAGAAAGCCCCTGTTAACCCATTCTTTACTAGGAATTGAAACATAGCAACATTCCCAAATCCATCCCAAAAAACAATATATATAAAATGTAAGAAGTAGTTGTGACAGTGTAGAATACATTGTTTCTGGCTCCTTTTTAGATTTTTTGTAATTTTAGTTTAGTTATTTTCTTTAGTCTTGAGCTTATGATTTCGGCCATTGAGCAATATTTGTCTACCATGACTATTACAAATGATTCCTTGTATTTAGGTAGGCTTAGGGTTAATGGCCACATGTGTTTTACGATAATATCTTTTTCTATTTCATTAAGCTTGAATCTTTCACTAGCATTCTTTAATGCTGTATGGGGATGGGTAAAGCCGTGCAAACCATCACCGTGCTTGGTGACATGCCAATCGTAGAGGAAGAAGTCGTGAAGTAGTCCCCCTCTTGCTGCAGACTTATAATCTAGGCCTAAGGCTTTGGCAACTTTAAAGCTTATATAGGATACACTTATGCAATGTTCCAAACAGCTAATATCACCGTGTTGTATGAAGTTTTCCATAGATTTAACATCTTCGTTTTTCATTAAGTCTTTGACGCACATTTTATATTCAGCAACTAAGCTTAAATCCAGTTTTGGAATGACTTTTGCTTTTGAAACATACTTTGTTCTTGTTAGTTCCACTTTTACTGCCTCCTTCAACCTGTAGCTTAAGGGATTTAATTATATTTAATACTAAGGTTTGTGGATGTTAAAAACATAGGATAAAACTAAATGTTACCCCTATTACGGTTATAGTATCACGTTTTATTGTGGTAAACAATTATATATTTATTAAGAAATTCATACAAGTGTGCAACAAGTATTGTGATCATATTATACAAATATTATTAAAAGCTAAATTCTCTATTACATAGTCTTCTAGCTTATTGAAAATAGTACTTGCAATATGCCTATAAGATGTATTATCATGTATCTTAGAGTGCAGATATTTTTGGAAATTGTTTGTTTTAACTCGAAATTTATACATAATTAGTTTATTTTTAATACACTATATGTTATGAAAGGGAACATAGATGAGATTGTCTAGTGAAGTAAGAAAAGAAGTTATTACTATAGGTATAGGAATTGTAGTCTGTAGTATTATAACTATGATAGTTTTTTTAATTATAGGTAAATATGACTTATCAGTACTTCTAGGTACAGTTTATGGAGGAGTAATCTCTTTCTTAAACTTTTTGTTTTTGGCTATGACTGTTCAAAAGATTGCAGATATGGCTGAACAAAACATAATAGATGATGCTAAAAAGAGAATGCAAGCTTCTTATTCATCCCGTCAGTTAGGTGTGACTATAGCTATTGGTGTGGGCTTATTTGTTGGTAC
>JAAYRG010000033.1 GCA_012518885.1 Clostridiales bacterium
AAAGTTGTCATGTTTATTTAGGATTTCGAGTCTGGAATTCTTTAGTTCAGGATCATAATAATCGCTTAAGTTATCTAGCCCTATTACTTGAAAATCGTGTTTTAGTAATAAATTCGATAAGTGAAAACCTATGAAGCCTGCTGATCCAGTTATTAGTATTTTCATGTCCACACCCCTAAGTACTTCAAAAGAGTTGTTCTCTAGACTACTCACTTTTCTCTCCAACCCTACCTCTTAACTTACCCTTCATCAACTCCAGTGTTCGCTCTACTTCCGGAATTCTTAAGAAAAAAACTAAAACACCATAAACAATAGCACCAATTCCTATAGCAGCGATTAAAGCAATGTTTTCTCTTACATCTAACTTTAAGAAGTTAAAACTACCTAAAGCAATAAAACCCATGATAACTGAAGCTATACTAATCTTGATAAAAGACATACTGATTTCTTTAAGCCCAAAGCCACCTATTTTTCTTCTTAAGGTTATAAATAATAAACCTGTACCTACTATTGCTGAAATACTTGTAGCTAAGGCTAGTCCGCCAATACCCAAGAACTTTGACAAGATAATGTTCAAAACAATATTCAATACAACAGCTATAGTTGCATTAATCATTGGTGTTTTAGTGTCCTGTAAAGCATAAAATGCCCGCGATAAGATATCTCTTAAACCGAAAGCAATCATCCCAATGGAATAATAAAATAATGCATTACCGGTCATCTTAATAGCATCCAGGGTGAAGGCTCCTCTGCCAAAGAGTAAACTAACTATTTCTTCTGAAAAGATCATTGCTCCAACCGTTGCTGGAACTACCAATAGACTTATTATTGATATTGACTCTGATATAGTACTCTTTAATCCATTAATGTTATCTTCCGCAGCCATTCTAGATATCATGGGATACATCACTGTGGTAATAGAAGCAACAAACAGCCCTTGGACAAAGCCGTTAAGACGTCTAGCATAATTTAATGCAGATATGCCACCTACAGCAATACCTGATGCCAGTGTTCTATCAACTAAAACATTAATTTCATTAACAGAAGTACCGGCAATTACCGGCAAAGCAATTAATACCATCGACTTGATATGTTCATCTTTTAAATCAAAAATCGGCTTATAAGTAAATCCAGCTTTTCGCACAAACGGGATTAGTATTATCAACTGAGATGCTGTAGCTAAAAGACTTCCGACTGCTAACACATAAACATTTGTTGCTTTACTAATAAATAGAGCACCGATAGTTATAAAATTCATCGGAAAGCCAATCAAAGCAGCTACTAGGTAATTTTCGTGCACTCTTAAGTAACCTACAAAAATATGCAAAATTGCTGTAAAATAGACTCCGAAAATAGTGATTCTTGTAAAGCTAACCGCAAGCGTCATTGTTTCGCCAGTAAAACCAGAAGCAAATAGTTTCACAACAGGCTGGGTAAAAACTAAAACTATCACGACGATTGCTGATGCTACTAGTATTAGAGTGTTACTCAAATTACTGATGAATTCATTAGCACTGATTTGTCCGCTTTCTTTACGAATTCTACTATACATCGGAATAAAACCCGTAGCTACGCCTACACTGATAAAAGAAAATATCGTCAATGGAATTGTCTGAGATATAAGATAAGCATCAGTAATTGCTGATGCTCCATAGACATAGGAGAGAACTATTTCTCGCCCAAATCCCAAAAACTTAGAAACTATTGTAATGATCATTACTAAAAATGCTGCTTTTTTCAT
>JAAYRG010000206.1 GCA_012518885.1 Clostridiales bacterium
AGCGGAGAAGGTGGGATTCGAACCCACGTGCCCCTTACAGGACTACCCGATTTCGAGTCGGGCTCGTTATGACCACTTCGATACTTCTCCCTAATTATTAACTTTATCTTTTTATGAAATTACCATGAATAACTATGTACACTAGGTAAATTCAGAAAATATTATAATTGAATGTAATTAATAAATCAACCTATTTTTACCTTATTAAACTACATATAAATTAATTAAGGGACAATTATAGTTCTTAGTTTGATAGGTTATAACCTTATCTTTGAACTATACTTGTCCCTTTTTATAAGACACATAAAGAGTTCTTTTAATCTAAATACTAGATTATCTTCCTAAATCAATGATGTTCTGAATAAGGATCTTGCACTTTCCACATGGTTCGCCAGTCTCTTCATTAACACCTGTACCAGCTCCAGTAACTTCTCCAACCTTATCAACTGTGTCTGCACCATTCTTAACAGCATTAACTACTGCTTCTAGGGAAACTCCCTTACAACCACAAACTGATGATAGAATACCATCTAGTTCACTTTTACACCCTTCACATTCAGTACACACACCTGCAAGTTCAACTAATTCTTCTTTAGTTCTTGCTCCAGAACTCATAGCCTTTCTAATTGATAGATAATCAATCTCATTTGTAGTACATATTACTCTGTTTTTTGCCATATCTTGTATTCTCCTTCATTAATGCTACCTAACTAGTATAACATTACATTATAATATGGCAAGGCCTTTTGAAGTCTTTATGAACTAACTAGTAAACTTAACTATTAATATTTCTACTCCTAATTGATCAGTCTGATTACCCCTTTTTATGTCTGCATCTGTTTCATTACACAGGTCTAGATTATGCTTTAGTCTATCCATAGAAAGTTTTCTAGCTTGAGTAATATACTTTCCTACAAAGTAAGGATTTACCCCAACTTTCTTTCCAATATCAGAGTTACTAAAACTAAGTTTGCTTAAATCTTTTACCTGGATAAGTATTTTAAAATGTCGTGATAGTAAAAACAGAATAGACATAGGACTTTCTTTTAATTCTAGTAGGTCGTAATAATAATTTAGGGCGGTATCTTTATCTTTTTCAGCGATTGCATCAATCATCTGGAATATCTTACCTTCAGTTTGCTCAACACAAACTGCATCAATGTCTTCTTTAGTAATTACTTCTCTATCTAAGGCATAACATACTAATTTTTCAATTTCATTTTGAAGATTAACCATACTTGGACCAGTTTTATCAAGTAAATATCTAACAGTTTGTTCTGTTATCTTCTTCCTGTCCTTCTTTAACTGGGACGCCACCCATATAATTAAATTCTTTTCACTTAGTTCTTTAAATTCACTTACTATTCCAAGCTTATTGATTTGCTTATATAATTTAGTTCTTTTATCTACTTTCTCCTGAACAAATATTATATAAGTAGTTTCTGGAAAACTAGCCAAACTATCCGCTAAGGGGTTAGCCACATCAAAAAAGTCACTATTTTCTATAATTATTAATCTTCTTTCACTAAAGAATGGTAATGTTCTTGCTGTATCTATTACTTGGGTAACATCAATATTCTTCCCCTCATAATAACTATAATTCATAGTTAAATCTTCACCAATAATCCCCATTCTTAGATTATCTCTATACATCTTTCTTAGATAATCTTCTTCTCCATAAAGCAAATATACTGGTGAAAATTTATTGGATTTTATATGTTCTTTTAGGGTATTCATTGAAAAACTCCTTAGTTCAAGGCACAATAGTCTTACTTTTTATTATTTTTCTTCTTGTAGTATCTTTTATAAGGCTTTTTGTTGCTTTGGTAGTTATTATTCTTCTTGTTGCCATTACCATTGTTAGAGTGTTCTGTATTAGCTATAGAGACATTATCAAGGTCGTTTGGCATTGCGCAATCTTGTGCATTTGGCTTAAGAGAAACCCACATTGAAGTACCATCTTTTCCCTTGGTCTTAATTTCGAAGCAATCAAGCCTACTTAAAAACTTAGATAACTTCTTATCCCCATAATTTCTAACATCAAAGTCAGGATATCTCTTTACCAACTTACTGCCAAGTTCACCCATATTCATACTCTGGTCATCTGAGTCAATCTCACTTAACATCCTATAGATAGTAGACTTAATTACATTAATATCTGTCATAGTCTTATCTGAATCACCATTATCTGATTCAGTTACAACTTCTTTACTACCAGCAGATAAAATGTCTTTATTAGTTAAGGAAGAACTCTCACTACTTATACCTGGGACTTGGCTAGGTCCATCATCAGAACCTTCAGTTTGTGCTAATACATCAAGGAACTTAAATTGATTACAAGCTACTATAAATGGCTTAGGAGTTTTCTTCTCTCCCATTCCTACTACAAACATTCCAGATTCTCTTAATCTAGAAGCAAGTCTTGTAAAATCACTATCGCTTGATGCTATGCAAAAACCTTCTACATTGCCAGAGTAGAGTATATCCATTGCATCAATAATCATTGCTGCATCTGTGGAATTCTTGCCTATAGTATAGCTATATTGCTGGATAGGTGTAATTGAATTCTCCAATAGGACATCTTTCCAAGCTGTTGCATTTGGCTGGGTCCAGTCAGCATATATCCTTTTATAGGTTGCAACCCCATAGTCTGATATTTCATCAAATATAATCTTTACGTATTTTGACGAAACATTGTCAGCATCAATTAGAACTGCAAACCGTTTTTCATCAGTCATGTTTCACCTCCTTGGATAAAATTTATAAATATTTGGCATTATAATTAAGGCTAATGCAAAATAATACTATAATTATACTTAATCTAAAATAAAGTTTCAACCAAATATTGTGATTAGACAAGTTATGTACTATTATTAAGGAGACATAATTTTCGAAAGGAGAAAGGTCTAGGTACAAACTTAGACCAAGGACATCATATGGAAAAGAAAAGAATACTTATTATAGCAACTGGCGGCACTATAGCCTCTAGGCCTGGCGATGATGGGTTGATGCCATCAATGACTATCGACGAGATTATTACCTACCTACCAGGAATTGATAGTCAATATGATATAACGATGAAAGATTTATTTTCTTTGGATAGTTCCAATATTCAGCCTGAAGAATGGGTTGAAATTGCAAACAGCATTAATGAAAACTATAAAGATTATGATGGAATTGTTGTAACCCATGGAACAGACACTATGGCCTATACAGCATCTATTTTAACCTTTATTTTACACAATATCCCTATTCCTGTTGTAATAACAGGTTCACAACTACCTATTAGTGATTTTTTAACAGATGCTACCTATAACCTTAAACTTGCACTTACTTTTGCTGCTACAGGTATACCAGGAATTTTCTTAGCTTTTAATAGAAAGGTCATGCTAGGATGTAGGGCCGTAAAGGTTAGAACAACAGGATTTGATGCTTTTGAGAGTATTAATTATCCAAACATAGCTACCCTTAGTTCTGATGGACTACAAATAGAAGAAAGCCTCATACCTAAAGTAACAGGGGAATACTCCTTTAATAGCAAGCTTTGTAATGATGTTTTTTTACTTAAGCTAACACCAGGTATTAATCCTCAAATTTTTGATAAGCTAATAAAGCTTGACTACAAGGGTGTGGTTATTGAGGCCTTTGGAATAGGAGGTTTACATTTTATTAAAAGAGACCTTGTTAGCCAACTAGAAAACCTAGTAAATCACAATATCCCAGTTGTAGTTTCCTCCCAATGTTTATATGAACGAAGTGACTTCTCAATATATCAAACTGGCAAAAAGATTCTAAACAAGGGAGTAATCCAGGCCTTTGATATGACATCAGAAGCTGCTATAACAAAGCTTATTTGGGCTCTTGGTCAAACAAATGACCTTAGTAAAATTAAAGAAATCTTTGAAAAATCATTCTTTGGTGAAATCACATTATAGGTTGTAAATTTTATTTTATCTAATCAAGCTATCTTTGATTTATGCAATATTTGTGCTAACATAAAGGTACTTATATTGCAAATAACTGTTAAGAAGGAGATGATAAGATGGATGCACAAAATATCTTTAAAGAAATTAAGGCAGAAGAGCTTACAGGCAACCCTTTTACTAAGTTAAGTAAGGATTGGACTTTAATAACTGCCAAAAAAGATAATAAGGTTAACACTATGACAGCTTCTTGGGGCGGATTTGGGGTAATGTGGAATAAGAACGTGGCCTATATAGTAATTCGTCCACAACGCTATACTAAGGAGTTTGTAGATTCATCAGATAGATTCTCCCTATCATTTTTTGATAACTCCTATAAAGACAAGTTAAGTTATCTTGGGACAGTTTCTGGTAGGGATGAAGATAAAATCGCTAAAGCTAACCTAACTATCACTAGTGATAATGATACCCCTTACTTTTATGAAGCAGATACAGTTTTAATATGCAAGAAACTATTAGCTACTGATTTTAAGGAAGATAACTTTATAGACAAGTCTATTATTGACAAAAACTATCCTAAAGAAGATTACCACACACTCTACATTGGAGAGATTGAGAAGGTTTTAGTTAAGAATAATAATTAATTAATAGGGCGTAAGTAACAAGGATAACTTGTTACAATTACGCCTCTTTTTTTGCAAGTTATCATTATTCTTGTCTATAATGTTTTTTGATGTTATAATTTAGGCAAAAAAGTAAATGGGGGTTTACTAGTATGAAACTTAATTATAAGAGAACCATCTTTATAGGTATGGCCTTTATGTCAATTACTTCATTTTGGCAATTGTACGATAATATCATACCTTTAATTTTGCAGAACAACTTTGGTATCGGAGAGACCATTACTGGTGGTATAATGGCTGTAGATAATATCCTAGCCCTATTCTTACTACCATTCTTTGGAGCCTTATCTGATAAGGTAAATACACCACTTGGTAAAAGAACTCCTTTTATTATCGGTGGTACTGCTATTGCAGTTGCATTTATGATGCTAATCCCTTATTCAGCTAAGACAACCAACTTCCCTCTCTTTTTTATATCCCTAGGAATAGTTCTACTTGCAATGGGAACATATAGGTCACCGGCTGTTGCCTTAATGCCTGACTTAACACCTAAGGTACATAGAAGTTCTGCTAATGCTGTAATTAATCTGATGGGGGCTGTAGGTGGAATAACCACTCTAGCATTCATTAGTTTATTGGTTCCTAAGGAACCACTTCCTAACTATACCAAATTATTTATAGCAGTTGCTGCTTTTATGGTTGTGTCCATAGTAATCCTTCTTAGTAAAATAAAAGAGAAAAAACTCTTAGAAGAAATCTCTGGCTTGCCTGAATATCAAGATTCTATTGAAGAGGATGCGGAACAAGAAACAAGTGGTGATATGCCAAAAGAAGTTAAAAAAAGCTTATATTTTATACTAGCATCTATCTTCCTTTGGTTTACAGCCTATAATGCAGTAACTACAGCTTTTTCAAGATATGCTACAAAAGTATGGGGTATGGAAGGTGGAAGCTTTGCTTCAGCTTTAATGGTAGCAACAGCTGCTGCTATTGTAAGTTATATACCTATTGGCTTTATTTCAAGTAAAATAGGAAGAAAAAAGACAATTATTATCGGAATTGTAACAATGACTACATCATATTTCTTTGGCTACTTCTTCTTAGAGCCAAGCCCTATAATTAATGTAGTCTTTGCCTTTACAGGCTTTGGATGGGCTGCTATTAACGTAAACTCTTACCCAATGGTTGTAGAGATGAGTAAAAGCGGCAATATAGGTAAGTATACAGGTCTATATTATACATTTTCAATGGCTGCCCAAATATTTACTCCTGTTTTCTCAGGTTTCCTACTTGAGAAAGTTTCTTATAGGACCCTATTCCCATATGCAGTTGTCTTTTCACTACTGTCCCTAACTACTATGTTGTTTGTAAAACATGGAGATTCAAAGCCAACTAAAAAGAAAAAAGTCCTAGAGAATTTTGATGTTGAAGATTAAATAAGGTGTGAAAAATGCATATATACATACTTGTTATTGTAATTATTTTAACTTTACTGTACTTAATCCTTATTATGCCAAGGATTAGAAAAAAACCTGATATAAGCGGCCTTATGGGCAGACATTATGCCCACAGAGGCCTTCATAAGGGTAGAGATATACCTGAGAATTCTATGCCTGCCTTTAAGTTAGCAGTAGAAGAAGGTTATGGAATCGAGTTTGATGTTCATTTAACCAAGGACCAAGTTCCTGTTGTCTTCCATGATGACAACCTTAAAAGGCTATGTGGTATAGATAAAAATATCAATGACCTTTCCTATGAGGAAGTTAAGAACCTTAACCTGTATGATACCAAAGAAACAATCCCCCACCTACAAGATGTTTTAGACCTAGTAGATGGAAGGGTCCCACTTATTATCGAAATAAAAGCTAGCAAGGCCTTTGATAAGGAGAAGCTAATATCCAGAATAGTAAGTACATACCTAGATAAATATAAGGGAATATATTGTGTTGAATCTTTCAATCCATTAGTTCTACTGTGGTTTAAGCAAAATAGGCCTAATTTAGTAAGAGGCCAATTAGCTACCCACAAAACCTTTAAAAATACTGATTTTACAAATAGGTTCTTTAATTTTGCCCTTAGGAACTTACTATTTAATGCTTTTACAAAACCTGACTTTATTGCATATAATTACGAGTATAGCCACTTATTTACCTATAACCTATGTAGAAGGCTTTATAAGCCTCTTACAGTGGCCTATACTATACAAACACAAGATAATTTAGAAAAGATTAGAGATAGGTTCGACTTAATTATATTTGATGAATTTATCCCACAATAAAACAAGGCTGCCAGTTGGCAGCCTTTTCTTATGAATATCATTCTTTATTAGTAACTACTCTTCCTATACTTCAAATAGCATGTCCCCATAGCTAGGAACCGGCCACAAATCCTTAGGTACAATTAACTCTAGTTCGTCTACTGGCCTTCTTAAATCCTCCATAGCTGGAATAACCTTGTCCTTAAAATGTTGAGCAAGTTTATAACTAAATGGAGTCATTCCAAGTAAGCCTTTTAAGTCTATCTCATCCTTATATGATAAGGCAGCCTGTCTTCTTTCACGTTCTGCTGCTTCTTTAGCTTCCTTAGTTTCTCTTGATATAGATTCAGCTTCAATTATACAATCTATCAAGTGATTCTGTGCTTTTTGAGCCTGTACAAGTAGATTAGACACCTTGGTTAACAAATCTTCTTGTACACTAACATCAATTCCTGGACATGCCTTAGTGATAGAATTAATGGAATCTGCTAATTCTTTAGTATACCTTATTACAGCTGGAGCATACTTTCTAGAGAACATCTGAATCATGGTTCTACCTTCAATATTTATAGTCTTAGCATAGTTCTCATATTCAACCTCAGCCCTAGAGTAAAGTTCAGATTTTGAGAATACACAATGTTTTTCAAATAGTTTTATAGACTTCTTTGATATAAGGGATGGAATTGAGTCTATATAACTCCTATAGTTTGGTAGGCCTCGCCTAGCTGCTTCCTCTTCCCATTCCTTAGAATATCCATTACCATTAAATACAATCCTGTAATGGTCACTAACAGTTTTCTTAATAATATCATGTACAGCTAAGTCAAAATCATCTGCTTGTTCTAGTATATTAGCCATATCACATAAGGCATCAGCAACTATAGTATTAAGCACTGTATTGGCATCAGCTATAGACATTGATGAACCAATCATTCTAAATTCATACCTGTTATTAGTAAATGCAAATGGTGATGTTCGGTTTCTATCAGTCGCATCCCTGTAAAACTCAGGTATTCTATGAACACCAACACTAAACTTACCAGTCTTTTTACTTCTAGTAGCTTCGCCAGTCTCTACTAGCTGAAGTAAAACATCTTCCATTTGGTCTCCAACAAAGATTGAAATAATTGCTGGGGGAGCTTCATTAGCTCCTAGCCTATGATCATTACCTGCATTAGAAGCGGATAATCTTAATAAGCCTGCATGTTCATCAACAGCCTTTAAAATAGCTGAGAAAAATAGTAGAAATTGAATGTTCTCATGAGGCGTAGTCCCAGGGTCAAATAAGTTCTTACCTGTATTAGTAACAAGGGACCAGTTATTGTGCTTACCTGAACCATTAACACCCTCAAAAGGTTTTTCATGGAGTAAACATTCGAGTCCATGGTTGTTTGCAATACGCTTCATAAGCTCCATAGTAAGCTGATTATGGTCACTTGCAATATTCACTGTTGAAAATACTGGTGCCATCTCATGTTGGGCAGGTGCCGCCTCATTGTGTTGGGTCTTAGCTAGGATACCCATCTTCCAGCACTCTTCATTTAAGTCTTTCATAAAGGCTGCTACCCTATCTCTTAAGTGGCCAAAATAATGGTCATCCATTTCTTGGCCCTTTGGTGGCATTGCACCAAACAAGGTACGACCTGTAAACATCAGGTCTTCTCTTTTTAAGTAATCTTCTTTATCTATTAGAAAATACTCTTGCTCTGCACCAACCGTAACATTAACACTAGTTACATCATGGTGGTTAAATAGTTTAAGTATTCTTAGAGCCTGGTCGTTTATTGCTTCCATAGAACGAAGGAGGGGAGTCTTTTTATCTAAGGCTTCTCCTGTATATGAGCAAAAGGCTGTTGGGATACAAAGAGTTACTCCTGCTGCATCTTCTCTTAGGAAGGCAGGTGAAGTACAGTCCCATGCAGTATACCCCCTTGCTTCAAATGTTGACCTTATTCCGCCGGAAGGAAATGATGATGCATCTGGTTCTCCCTTTATTAACTCCTTACCTGAAAACTCCATAATAACTTTACCATCAACTGTTGGAGATATAAAAGAATCATGTTTTTCAGCTGTAACACCTGTCATAGGTTGAAACCAATGGGTATAGTGAGTTGCACCTCTTTCAATTGCCCAATCCTTCATAGCATTAGCAACAACTTCTGCAACTTCTATATCTAAATCATCACCGTTTTCAATGGTTTGCTTTAATTTAACATATATCTTCTTAGGTAGGCATTCAACCATCCTTGCATCATTAAAAACATTTATTCCAAATATTTCTGTTAGTTTGCCTTCCATACAAACTTAAACCTCCTTGCTTATTCAAGGTACCACTGATCAACTCCTTGGGAAGTTGCTTCATCAGTCTTTTCAGGCATGTATTTCTTGAAAATCCTTTCAATAAGAAGTGATTGTAGTAAAAATATTATTGATGGGATTAAAAATAATGTAAGTGGTAAAATCCAAACAATAAATAAACCTACTCCTAAAATAATCATAATAGCTATAGTTGAAGGCAGATGCCTTACTGATAAGAAAAATGAATTCTTAAGTAATTGCTTAATAGTCACTTCGAATCTTGATAAATACGGAAAGACATATACATTAATTGCTATAGCTAGAATAAACAAGCCTACAAATATTCCTGATAGTACTGTTCCTATGGTTCCTGCCATTGTTTTAGCGTACTGTATGTCTATATATAATATTAGGTATACAGCAATAAATATTAGGTTTACTAAAAACCCTTGCTTAAAGTTACTTTTAAAACTTTTAAAAAACTCTCTAAAAGGGTAGGACCTCTCCCTTCTTATGTTCTTTACAACCGCGTAATATAGTGCTGTTGTTGCCGGGCCAATTGTGATAATTGGAATACAAAGAAATCCATAGATAATACTCAGTAATATCATGTCTACAACCTTGTTTATTCCACTTATTATTGGGTTATCATAATCAAATAAACTTGCCATTTCATGCTCCTTCTACTAAATTATTCATATTACATAATGATAGCACAAATTTATTTGATAATAAAGACTTTTCTACCTATTAACTCCGCACAAGTAAGATGTAATCGACATTTATCTAGATTTATTAAAATCCTATAAATTAATGTAAACCTTCTATAAATTGTCTACTACTATTACTACTTGCTAAAATCACTATCAATTAATATAATAATATGAATTACTAGTGAAAGGTGAATGATATGACTCTAAATAAACATAAAGAAGCATTAAAGGTTGCCTTCCCTTATACAATCCCCGTTCTTACAGGATACTTAATGCTTGGGGCTGCCTTTGGCATCCTAATGAAGTCTAAAAATTACTCTTTAATATGGACCCTTATGTCAAGTATATTTATTTATGCTGGGTCAATGCAGTTTGTTTCAGTTGGTCTTGTTGCTAGTGGCTTTAACCCAATAAGTGCAGCAATAATGACCCTACTAGTCAATGCAAGACATATCTTCTATGGAATAGCTATGCTTCCTAAATTCAAAGGACTTGGTAGGAAGAAATGGTACCTTATCCACGGTTTAAGTGATGAAACCTTTTCTATCCTCTCAAGTGTTAAGATACCTAGCCACATTGATAGGGCTTGGTTTTTATTTTACATAACCTTATTAAATCAAATATATTGGGTTATAGGCTCAGGCCTTGGAAACTTAGTTGGAAGTATAGTTTCCTTTGACATTAAGGGAATCGACTTTGTGCTTACAGCCCTCTTTGTAGTTATTTTTATAGAACAACTATTAACTAAGAAAAGCCACTTGCTTGAAATAATTGGTGCTGGAAGTGCCATTGCTTGTAGGTTAATATTTGGTCCTGATAACTTCTTAATTCCAACTATGATATTAATATTAATACTAGTTATCATACTTAAAAAACCTTTAGAAAGGAGAACTTAAGATGCCTCTATCTACAAGTCAATCACTTATTATCTTTGGAATAATATCCCTTATTACATTTATAATTAGGGCAACTCCTTTCATCCTCTTTCCCGACAACAAGGAGACTCCAAAATACATCAAGTACCTAGGAAAAGTACTTCCAAGCACCATAATAGCCATGTTAGTTGTTTATTGCTTAAAAGATGTTAATGTCCTTGCCTATCCTAATGGTCTTCCTGAACTTATCTCAATAGGTGCTATTGTAATCCTCCATATCTGGAAGAGAAGTACCCTACTTAGTATAGGTGGGGGAACCTTAATATATATGGCCCTTGTCCAAACTGTTTTTATATAATATGACCCGTATTAAATAATCTATATAAGGTAATACTTTTATCTCCCTAAATCCTATGGATAAAGAGACCACTTCTAAGCTTTGGCTCAAACCATGTGGATTTTGGGGGCATAAGCTTACCAGCATCTGAAACAGCAAAAAGTTCTTCCATACTTGTTGGGTACATGGAAAATGCAACTACCATATCTGTTGCAACCCTTCTTTCTAACTCTTTAAGTCCTCTAATTCCACCTATAAAATCAATATTATCATCTGTCTTAGGGTCCTTAATTCCAAGTATATTATCTAGCAAATACTTTTGTAATATAGATACATCTAGGGAGTCTACAGGATCACTAAAGTCAACGAGACCTTCTTTTATTTTCAGTTTATACCAGGAACCATCTAAAAACATACCAAATGTGGCTTTCTTACTTGGTGCATATGGCTCCTTGCCTACTTCTTCTATATAGAAGTACTCACTTACCTTATCAAGAAATTCTTCTTTTGTATTCCCATTTAAATTCTTAACTACTCTGTTATATGGTTGGATTAGTAATTGGTTATCAGGGAATAAAACTGATAAGAAGTAGTTAAACTCTTCTGTCCCATCATAATCAGGATTTACACCTCGTCTCATTTGTCCAACCCTTACAGCAGAAGCTGTCCTATGATGGCCATCAGCTATATAAATACTATCCATAGCCTTAAAGCTATCCCTTAATTTCTCAATCTTTTCTTGTTCTTTAATAACCCATATATTATGAGTAATTCCATCAGGAGAGGTAAAACCGTACAACTTATCTTCTTGTTTTACTTCCTCAACTATGGCCTTAATTTCTTCTTTTTGCCTATAGGCTAGGAATATTGGTCCAGTTTGGGCATTACAAGTATCAACATGACGAATACGGTCTATTTCTTTTTCTTTTCTAGTGTTTTCATGCTTTTTAATTATATTATTCTCATAATCATCTATTGAAGCACAGGCTACTATTCCAGTTTGTGACCTCTTGTCCATTATCAGTTCATATATATAATAGTATTCCCTACTATCTTGGATAAATAATCCCTCATCAAGCATTGAATTAAGAGTATCACGAGCTTTTTCGTAAACCCTATCGTCATAAGTATCAACATCATCACTAAACTGTGTTTCAGCCCTATCTATCTTAAGAAATGATAGGGGTTCCTTTTCTACTTCAATCTTTGCTTCTTGTCTGTTATAAACGTCATATGGAAGAGCTGCAATCCTATGTGCTAGGTCCTTCCTTGGTCGTATTGCCTTAAATGGTTTGATATTAGCCATAATATGCCTCCTTTTAAAAAAGCAAACAGTTTAAAAAACTCCACATATAGATTATACCATCTGTATGTGGAGTTTTATCACCATATATTAATTAAGTCCCTTTTTATATCCTAATAACATATGTCTGTTTACAAGGTTCTTACTTTAAGTACACCATCTATTTCTCTTATCTTATCAATAGCAGAACTTGAATACTTATCTTCAACATCAATTATTGTATAAGCATTATTCCCCTTGCTCTTGTTAAGTAGGTTTGATATATTAACATTTTCATCACCAAAGATACTTGTAAACCTATTAAGCATTTGAGGTACATTCTTATGGATAATAGTTACACGGCTTCCTTTAAGAAGTGGACCTGCATCAACTGTTGGGAAGTTTACAGAGTTCTTTATATTTCCATTCTCTAGGTAGTCTCTTACTTGCTTTACAGCCATAGTAGCACAGTTATCTTCTGATTCTTCTGTGGAAGCTCCAAGATGTGGAGTTGCTATTACATTCTTTGTATTAACAATCTCAGGAGTTGGGAAGTCTGTAACATACTTAGCTACCTTACCAGAATTAAGGGCCTCAATCATATCCTTTTCATTAACTAGAGTGTCTCTTGCATAGTTTAATACAACTACCCCATCCTTCATTTGGTCAATAGAAGACTTAGAAATCATTGAGATAGTGTCTTCTGTTGCTGGCACATGAACTGTAATATAGTCACATTCTCTATATATCTCTTCTCTAGTTTTTACATGAATAATATGTCTTGAGATGTTCCATGCATGGTCTAGTGATATGTATGGGTCATACCCATATACTTCCATACCAAGACGTATACCGATATTAGCTACTAAAACACCAATTGCACCTAAACCTATTACACCAAGCTTTTTGCCCTTAACCTCATGGCCTGCAAACTGCTTTTTAGCCTTTTCTGCATCCTTTAGGATATTAGGATTGTCTTTATTCTCCCTAACCCAATTGATTCCTCCTGCTATATCACGTGCAGCAAGCATAAGACCAGCAATAAACATTTCTTTAACACCATTCGCATTGGCACCAGGTGTATTAAAGACAACAATTCCTTTTTCTGAACACTTATCTATAGGAATATTATTAACACCAGCCCCTGCCCTTGCTATTACCTTAATATTATCAGGAAGGTCCATCTGATGCATGTCGGCACTTCTTACTAATATGGCATCGGCTTTAGTTACATCATCTACTTGCTCATACTCTTTATCGAATAGCTCTAATCCTTCTTTAGAAATCGGATTCAAGCACATATATTTTCCCATGATATCCTCCTATTATTTTAAGTTCTTTGCCTCAAATTCTTTCATAAATTCTACTAGAGCTTCTACCCCAGCAATTGGCATCGCATTATAGATACTAGCACGCATACCACCAACTGTTCTATGACCCTTAAGGTTTTCAAAACCTAGTTCTTTTGCTTCTTTAATAAACTTAGCATCTAGGTCAGAATCTCCAGTAACAAATGGTACGTTCATAAGTGAACGGTCTTTCTTTTCAACAGTACCCTTAAATAGCTTGCTCTCATCTAAATAATCATATAGAATCTTGGCTTTCTTTTCATTCAATTCCTTCATAGCTTCTAGGCCACCAAGTTTCTTAAGCCACTTAAATACCTTACCACAAATGTAAATTCCATAAGTTGGGGGTGTATTATAAAGTGACCCAGCCTCTGCATGGGTGGTATATTGCAACATAGTAGGAGTACCAGGTAGACAGTCCTTACTAATTAAGTCTTCCCTAATAATAACTATTGTTACTCCAGCTGGTCCTACATTTTTTTGAGCTCCACCATATAACAGTCCGTATTTACTAACATCAATTGGTTCGGATAAAATACAAGAAGAAATATCAGCAACTAAAACCTTACCCTTTGTATTAGGTAAGTCCTTAAACTTTGTTCCATATATGGTGTTATTTTCACAAATATGAACATAATCAGCATCTTCACTAATAGGTAAATCA
>JAAYRG010000207.1 GCA_012518885.1 Clostridiales bacterium
CCACTGAGATTGGTTCTATTTTGCGTCTGGAGAAGGTAGATAAAGATTTAATCCTAGAGTTTGTCAATGACTGCCCACCTGAAGGTCAATTTGTGATGGGAGAAGTGAATATAGAGAAAACTCAGGAACAGCTACGAAATATTGTACAAGTGGCTGTTTTGTTGACACAAAAATACGATGTTATGGTGACTAATCCACCATACCTAAACAAATTTGCGCCAAAATTAAAGAAATATATCTGGGATAACTATAAAGATTATAAAAGAGATATGTTCTCGGTATTTATATATCATAATATAGAATTATGCAAACCAAACGGATATTCTGCATATATGTCACCATTTGTATGGATGTTTATAAAGACTTATGAAGATCTGAGAAAACATATAATTAAAACAAAACATATATCTAGCCTAATACAAATGGAATACTCAGCTTTTGAAGAGGCAACTGTACCAATATGTACTTTTGTACTGCAAAATATGAGGTCTGAAGAAAAAGGGAATTATATTAAACTATCTGATTTTAGGGGCGGAATGGAAGTACAAAGAGTTAAGACGTTAGAAGCTTTACAAGATTCTAAATGTGGATATTATTATGAAAGTAACCAAGATAACTTTGAAAAGCTACCAGGAAGCCCGGTTGCTTACTGGGCAAGCAAGAACATAATTGAAGCTTTTGAAAAGGGTAAACAGATGAACTCTATTATAGAACCGCGACAAGGATTAGCTACCACTGATAATAATAAATTTATACGTTTATGGTATGAAGTCGACCATATTAAAATTACATTTAATGTAACATCAACAGATGATTCGGTAAAAAAAAAGGTGAAATGGGTTCCCTATAATAAAGGGGGCGCAAAGAGGCAGTGGTATGGGAATTATGATTATGTAGTTGATTGGTCTAATAATGGAGAAATAATAAAAGAGAATGTTCTTAAAAAGTATCCGTATTTAAAAACACCTGATTTTGTTGTTAAAAACACGGATTATTATTTCAAAGAAGCAATTACTTGGGGACTTATAACTACCGCTGGATTTAGTATCCGATATAGAAAACCAGGAAGTATACATGATGTTTCTGGTATGTCAGCATTTTCGAAAAACTATGATATTTTGATATATATATTAGGGTTGATGAGTACACCTATTGCTGATTATATTTTTAAAATGTTAAACCCTACAATCAATTTACAAGTAGGAGATTTTAATAATTTTCCTGTCATTGTATCTAATAATAAAAATACAGTTATAGAACTGGCTCAAAAAAATATAAGCATATCGGAGAAGGATTGGGATTCCTTTGAAACCTCATGGGATTTTCTTACTCATCCACTATTAGATATAAGCAAACAGGAGAAAATTCCATGTACTATAGAACAATCCTATAGCAACTGCAAAAACTATTATAATACAAGCTTTAATAAACTAAAATCCAACGAAGAAGAATTAAATCGTATCTTCATTGAAATCTACGGTCTAGAAGACGAACTAACCCCAGAGGTCAGTGATAAAGATATTACCATTACTAAAGTATTTGATACCAAAGATGAAATCTATGATGATATCAAGGGCAATCAATATATTTTAACAAAAGAAGATGTAATGAAATCTTTAATCTCCTATGCAGTAGGCTGTATGTTCGGTCGCTATTCATTAGACGTAGAAGGCCTAGCCTACGCCGGTGGTGAATGGGATGATAGTAAATATAGCACATTTAAACCTAGCAAAGATAATATCATCTTAATCTCAGATGAAGAATACTTTGAAGACGATATCGTAAATAGATTTGTCGACTTTGTAAGAACGACCTATGGGAAAGATACCTTAGAAGAGAATCTCAAGTTCATCGCAG
>JAAYRG010000208.1 GCA_012518885.1 Clostridiales bacterium
CATATAATCTTACCTCTATTCATGAGGATAGTGAAGAAATTGTTAACGATACATATTTGAATACTTGGAACAGTATCCCTCCAAGTAACCCTTCTTCTTTGCGGGCATATCTTGGAAGGATTACTAGGAACTTATCAATTAATCTATGGTATAAGAAAAAAGCAATAAAAAGAAATAATGGTATGACTGAGCTACTTTCAGAATTAGAAGACATTGTTCCTAGTCTAACTACAGTTGAAGATGAGATTGAACTTATTGTCCTTACTAGCATAATTAATGACTGGCTTAGTGGCTTAAATACGGAAAATAGAGTCCTTTTCATGAGGCGCTACTGGTATGGTGACCCAATAAAAGAGCTTGCTAGTAAGTCTAGCATATGTCCAAACATCCTTAGTGGTAGATTATATAGACTAAGACAGAGTCTAAAGAAAAGGCTAGAAGAGGAGGGGATTACCCTGTGAAAGAAAAGATAATATTTAATGCTATAACAAATATAGATGAAAAATATATTAATGAAGCTAGCGTAAGTACTCTAAAAATTAATACAAACAAATGGAAAAGGTGGGCAGGTCTTGCTGCATGTATAACATTATTATTATCAATAAGTGTAATACTGCTACATGGTAAAAGACTCCCCTTAGGTGGGAGTAGTCAATCTGGTAGTGGTTACAATGAAAATGGTATTTTTGACTTTTATGCAGGCCCAGTGATGCCCTTAACCCTTGATAATGAGGATGATGAAATATCTGCCAGTAGGAATCTTTACTTCGATTTTTCTATGATAAGTGAGGATAGCATACGAGTTTGGGGTTCCCAAATTTCAGACTCATATACTTTGACCAATAAGTCAGACAAGGAAAAGACCATAACTGGATTATATCCTTTCGTTAGTAGCTTCCAAAATATCTATGTTAATATACCAGAATTATTAGTTGCTGATGAAAAGGTTAAGAGTAAATTATATGCTGGAAGCGATTATGCAAGCCCTATATATCTAAAAGAAACAGACAATAGAGGTAATGGCTTTGAGATATCTAGTTTTGATGGCTACAAAAACCTATTAGAAGATGAAAGATATAAAGCAAATGCTTTAATGCAAGCCGCCTTAGTAGACCAGCAAGTTATAGTCTATAAATTTACAGACTTTGAAGCTCCTGAAGAGTATGATGCAGCAACCCAGGCAATATCCTTTAATATTAACCCAGAAGTTACAAGAGTCCTACAATACGGTTTTAATGGAAGTGAGTTTGGTGAAGATGGTTTTAGGAGGTATAGTTACTCTGTACCAAGGACCAACATTATGTCAAACAATGATATGAAGGTTCTTATTGTAATTGGTGAAGATATCAAAGATTATGAACTTAAGGCCTATAAAAATGGTGCCTGTGATAAGGGTAATGAATTAGAGGGTGTATCTGCAAAAGTTACAAGAACTGAAGAAAACTTAAAAGACCTTATGAGACTACTTGTTGAGGATTACTTTAAAAGATATGATAAACACTTCTTACAAGAATATGGTCTAGAAGAAAACTTTGTAATAGACAATGAAATCCTTAATATTTTTGAAGGGTCTTTTTCAGAATTTGTTCAAAAACACGACTTGTTTTCCCTTCCAGAAACAGATAATTATTCTTATGGTTTTATTGACGATGTTATATTTATGACAGATAACTACCAGAGAGTATTTTACTTAGAGTTTGAAGTAACTATTCCTCCTAATTCAAGTGTAGAAATTATTGCACACAGTCATAAAAGCCCTAGCCATAATTTCAGAAGCGACTCATCTAACAGTGGTAAAATACAAGGATACGATATGGCCACACAATTAGCTAGTAACTTAAGCTTTGATATGCTAACTGCCCACATTAAACAGGTTGAGAATATAGAAATAGTAGATCAAAACTTCGGATTTAATTTAGATGAGGGAACTACAAGTGTAGAGCTAGATTTGGAAAATGAACATTATTATTTTAATGTAAAAGCCCTTGAAAGATAATGCTTTAAATTAATAGAGTTCTATTGTTAGTATAAAGGTAATAGAAGAGTGGTCTCGATATTTGTTATAAGTATGGGACCACTTTTAGTTGTGCGTCCGGCGGGCGCACGTTTGAACTGGTGCAAGTCCCGAACCCGCTAGGTAGTGGGAAGGGTAAGACTGCAACACGAGTCTAAGCCCAATAACTACCCGGTAACAGTTTTGTGGTAAATATCGCAGATATATAGAGAAGGAACGTGCGAGTACCCGGTGAGGCTGTATGGAAAGCTCTCTGAAAGGAGTTTTCTGCACAAGGAAACGAGGCAGTGCTGAGCATGCAGAAGTCAGCAGAGGTCATATTATCCGAGAGGTCAAGAACGAAGATGAGAAACCTTAAGAAACTTGGAGTGTCTACAAAACTGGTATTTAAAGAGGCCAATGATAGTAGAGGTTATTGGTACGTAACGAAAATATAATTTAAAGTAAATATTTTCATTATTTATATATTTAGAACTTAAATTTTATTTCTATTAATTGATGTATATATTAATTTATACAACTCATAAACAGTTATTGACAAATGGAAATATATATTTAATAATAAAGTAAATACATATATTACCAATTATGGCTATATATGTATTTACGTATGTGTGAATTGTTGGGTATTTATATGATATATAATTTTTACAATTATATAAGCAAATATATATTTCTTACTATAATATGGTAGAGGTCATATCGTCTGACGCTACAAAATTGCTTTTTGAAGGTGCTGCAAATATTATTAATATTATTGATGATAAATTATATTATATCAATGATAAAAAGCAATTGATAGAATTTGACCTCAACACTCATGAAGAAGACGTATATATGAATACTTTAATATTATATGCTTACTTGAATGACAATTATATTTATTATATAAATCTAAAGGATGATACATTATATAGAAAAGATAGATTTAATGATGATGGTGTACAAGTAATTAAGGAGCAAATTAATTTTTTTCAGGTAAAGGATGATGAAATCTATTATACAACCATAGGTGGAAAAGGAATTAATGTATACAATCAAAAAAGTAAACTAAAAGATACAATATTAAATGAAATCGATGTTTATGCCTTTAATGTATTCAATGATACTATATGTTTTACAGCTTATGATGATACGCTCCATAAAATATGCTCATACTATTATAAGTCTAATAATATATATAGAATAGATGGAAATTAATATAATCTTATATAGCATTGCTATTATATAGATAAAGAAGAGTGCGAGAACATTTGGTAGAGAATTAAGTAAGATTTTCTTCAAATTTCATTTACTTACTTTTTAATTAAAAGTGTTAATAAAACGCAAAATATAGGGTCCTAGACACTTCCCAATCTCAACTATTCGTTAAACTGGGGTTTCGCGCATAGTTGTAACTGTTATTAAATATGCCTTAATTATTATTAAGGTTACATTTTTTCCAATTTTCATATCTTTTATAAATCTCTTTTCTTTTCATAAAATATTATAGCCTTTGGTACTCATACTCTCATAAGTTCTATCTCACCTGAGGGATATTTCAAAATTAATAATACAAGTAATTGGATGTATGAATAGATACATATATAAGAATTTAAAGTAAATAGTTAACCAACCTTATCAATAATCATAATTGATTATTATAACTTAATATGTAACTTCCCCTCAGGTAATTCTGTTTTTATAATTGAATTAAAATGTTTCTTTAGTAAATATGCTTTTCTACTTTTATCTGATTTTAGTATTTGATATTCACCATTAATCTCAATAAATGCTGTATTATCTTCTAGAGCTATTCCAGATATATTTTCTCTCTCTAACATTTTATCAAAGTTTTCTCTACCTTCTTCATTATAGTGAGGACAATGTGCTGCTGGAATTAACCCTAATCCCTCTGCACGTGTATAATCCCATTGGCCTTTGTTTAGAAATGAATCGCTATCACTGTGTCCAAACATAAACCAGCAAATTGAACCTGCACTTAATCCAGATAGCACAATTCCTTTATTATAAGCGTCAACAAGATATACATCTAGCTTATTTTCTCTCCACTTTTCCATCATTCTTACATTATCCCCGCCACCAACATATATAATGTCTGATGAAATGATTTTATCATATATCTCTTTGTCTTCGTAGGTATTACTTATCAAACAAAGTGTATCTACTATACAACCAAGTTCACCAAACTTTTGCCTTACTAGATCAATATAACCTTTTGCATCATAACTTGCTGTTGGTATAAACAACATTTTAGGAGCTGCTTTACCAGATAAATGCACAATGAATCGATCGATTACTTTTGTTTCACCTTGTCTTAGTTCTCCACCGCCTATAGCAACTATTTTAGCCATTATATACTCTCCTTTAGACATTTATTTCATATCTTATAGCATTTAAATAATAATTTTAATATCTAGTCCATAGTAATGCTATATTCTAGTTATAAATTACATACCACTAGTAATCCTAAAAGTAAAATCATTAATGTAGTTCCTATCGTTGCAATAAAATTAATAAATTTGTGTGCCTTATTACTATCTTTAAATATTATTATAATCCCTTTATAGATTAATAACCCAGTTACTCCCCCTAAAGTATTATTAATGATATCCGTTATATCAGAGGCTCCAATACCCAAAATAAATTGAAATGCTTCACATATGAAGCTAATCAAGAAGAATAAGAAAATCTTTCTACTATTATTCCATTTTTTAAATAGGATGCCAGAATATATACCAAGGGGCATAAAGATTACAATATTCATTATCATTTCACTATAATCAATTTTACCGTTAATTATTAAAGAGCTCTTAAAAGGAATTAAATTTATACTTCTCAAATATCCCATATTTGAAAATGGTACATCAAATTTAAATACTATTATCCAAAAAAGTGCAATTAAGTAAATTATATATAATGCTTTAGTCCATTTAAATATGTTACTATTATCTTCCACGTTTTCCTCCAATAATACTATAAGTAGCTATTTTAAATATTTATACTACTGCTCTACTTATCATTCTATTATAATTATACTTTATATCTTCATAGTGTATCATGTAGAAAAACTCTTCATGATCTTGGTAATCCGCAAGGATTTACAAGTAAATTTGCATTTTTAATAGTTTTTATTATATCATGTATATTACTCATGTAAGCTTACATTTTGTTAACATTTAAATTAACTAGACACTAAGAAAGTAAAAACCTTCCTTGTACTTTAGCCGTCGGAAGGTTTTACATTCTTATTAAGATACTACTTATATTATTTCATTGCTATAAGTCAACTCTCCATCTCTTGACTTATTAAATAATTCACTGAATTTATTTGATGCTAATGCAAATTTATTATATAAATCAACTCTAACTTCTTGACCTTCAATTGCAGTATAATATTCATTAATCATTATTATAGTGGCAAAAGGATCTACGAGAATTTTATTCACGGCATATAAAAATATTAATCCAATTATTAGTCCTACTAATGCTCCATTACCTGCACCAAAGGCCAGGCCGAATAAAAATCCTAGTCCAATAGTTGCAAAACGCACACCTACAATAGCTAAAGTTATCTTTAAAGCACTCTTTAAAATACTCTTCCAACTTTGACCATAAAACACAATTGCATCACAAGTCTTTTTCCATACATTACTTTCTTCTCGATGCATGAAAATATAACTTAATACTGCTTCATCAATATAATTAAGGGATATTCCTATAATCATTGATATTATACTGATTACAAATTCTGCTCCAGGGATAAATGAGAGAAATTCTCCTGCCTTGCTTAAAAATTTATTAATTTGTTTAACTGCTCCTGATATAAGAGAATCTGCGATAAATGCAACATTTGTAGTTCCAAAATTGTTTTTAACTTGTTCCGTACCAAAAGCTATAATTCCCTTGTAGCCTTTCTCAGTCACAGGGGCTTTACCTGTCCTAATATACTCTGTTATTGCAAAAACATGGCCTGCTTTAACTATGTAAAGAATATACCTTTCTACCCATTTAGTAACTGCTAAGCTAGAACCAAAAATAATTAATGAAAGCATTGTTGCTGCTCCATTTCCAGCTGATAATACGATAATGGATATTACACCAGCTATTATCATAAATAGTGTCATAACTCCATATACCAATGTTCTTACTAGAAGAAAAGGTGCTGTTGCTTTAAAAGTATCAGATAAAGAAATTTTGTTATACTGCATTAATTACCTCCATTTTGTTTAATAATTTAAGATTATTTTGAATATACAGTGTTTTATCAATTAATGCAATATATTTACAGTAAATGGTTTATTTTCGTAGGGTATAACATATAATTTATAGTTTTGTTGTAATTATTTTTATCAGTACATTTCAATTAAAACTTATAAATATAAGATTTTACTTAATTTTAACTAAATACATGACACAATGTGACAAAATAATAATTTTAAGCAGTATACTAGTCATGATGAGCTTGTAAAATGTACTTATAAAAAAAGTTTTCATTGTTCAATTCATCTATTTATGAAAAACTTCTTTAACCTTTGCTATCTTTAACATCAAATCCATAGCCCTATAGCTAAAAAAATATATAATAGAATATTGTATATGATGTTTCTGATTAATAAAAAAGGACACGGTGTTAGCTACCGTATCCCATTTAATATAAATATAAGTCTTATTATTGACTGTTTTTGCAAACCTAATTGAATCTTACACATTCTAGGTTCTGTTCTTATTCTAATATCATCTCTTACTCTTCTTAATATATCTAGACATTATATATAGAGATATTTGATTGACCAAATCAATACTTATTTTTCATCTTAATTTACTAATTTGGAAATGTGCGTAATTGAATTGATACTCCATCTGGATCATATACATAAAAATATCTTGTTCCATCATCTGGGTATTGGATAGGAGAAGGATTTAAATCATTATCCTTTGCAATAGTATGCATTTCTTCTAATTTATCTGTCTCGAAACATATAAACATACCCTTACCTTCAAATGTTTGGCCTCCAGGTATATGAAGAAGTTCTATCTCTGTTCCTCCGTTTGAATTAGCCATAAATGCAAGCTCGGCGATTCCTGATTTGAAGCGACGAGAAACCTCTAGTTCAGTAATTGTTTCATAAAACTTTATAGACTTTTCCAAGTCTTTGACTCTTAATGTTACATGTTTGATATTCAAATTATGACCACCTTTTATGTTTTATATCTTTAGTTAATTTACATATGATCTAGATACTTATATTAGGTACCTAAAACCACTATTATTCTATTATAAACATTTTACCCTGCATATACAAGCTGGCTTTCTTATATATAAATAACAGTGTCAATTTAATCTTTAACCTATGTTAGCTCTTGTTACACATCTTATTAAGTATAGAACACCATGTTTTTCACACCACATCGAAAAAACTAAACATTGATGAAATTAATAGTCTTTTTTCTTTACTGGAATCCAGATTTCACTTCGATACTTTGGATTTCCAGTGTCTGGACTCTCGTTCCACAAAATTTCAGGACCTGGGGCTGCCTCATACCCTGATGACGGAAACCACTCTGAGTATATCCTTCCCCACACATCTTGAAGTGTTTCTGGAAATGGTCCAATCGATTCAAATACAGCCCAGGTACTATCATCAATTTCTAATACATCAAAATCTGCAGTTTCATTACTTGTTGTTGCTACCCCGATGTAATGGTC
>JAAYRG010000209.1 GCA_012518885.1 Clostridiales bacterium
GAGGAGGTAAAATAGCCTATAGGAAAGCTAAAAACTTCTTAGAATATAATGCTAGTATCATTGTAGTAAGCCCTGAACTAAGAGATGAATTCAATGACCTTGTTAAGGAATATGGTGATAGGGTTTGCATTATAAGAAATACCTATAGTAAGGAGTATATAGAAGATTGTTTCCTAGTAGTAGGAGCGACTTCTGATAGAGAGGTTAATAAGCAGGTTTCTATAGATGCTAAGGAGATGAGTCTACTTTGCAATATAGTTGATAAGCAGGAAGAGTCAAATTTTATATCTCCAGGAGTTGTAAGTAATGACGGTCTTTTAATATCCATATCAACTATGGGAAGGTTCCCCTATCTTAATAAGCTAGTCAAAGAGGATTTGGCTGCTAGGTATGAAAAGTTTGATAATGAATATATGGACTTACTTATGGAACTTAGACAAGTGGTTTTGACAAGCTATAGGGACCAAAGTAGGAATATTTTTGATAAGGCCTTAACCTTAGAAAAGGATGAACTAAAGAGTTTTATAAAAGAGATTACAAGGAGAGAAGAGAATGAAGATTGTAGTAGGTACTAGAGGGAGCAATTTAGCCTTAACCCAAACAAATATGGTTGTAAATATGATAAAGAATAAGTTTCCTTATATTGATTTCGAAATAAAGGTAATAAAGACCAAGGGAGATATTATTCAAAATGTAGCTATAGATAAAATTGGGGGAAAGGAAATCTTTATAAAAGAGATAGAAAAGGAACTTCTTGATGGCACTATTGATATGGCTGTCCATAGTATGAAGGATATGCCAGGAGAACTTCCAGAAGGTTTAAAACTCTCCCATAGTCCTGCTAGAGAAGATTACAGGGATGTACTTATAGTTAGGGAAGGGATAGAAAGCTTAGAAGCACTTCCTAAGGGTGCGAAAATAGCCACAGGAAGTAAAAGGCGTAAGTACCAAATCCTAAGACACAGGCCAGATTTAGAGATAGTTCCAATACGTGGGAATGTTGAGACTAGGATTAGTAAAATAGAAACAGAAAACCTTGATGGTGTGATAATAGCAGCAGCAGGAGTTAATAGACTAGGCCTAGACCTTGGGAAAAGGATGTTTCACCTAGATAAGTCTATAATGCTACCTTCTCCTACTCAAGGAATACTAGCCATTGAGATTCATGATAATAACAAAAAACTTGATGAGATTCTCAAGGCAATATCCCATAGGGAAACAGAGATTCAAGGGACAATAGAAAGAGCCTTCTTATCAAGGGTTGGCGGAAGTTGTAAGGTGCCAGTAGGAGCATACGCACAGGTTGTAGAAGATAAGATTATCCTAGAAGGATTACTAGGTTCTGATGATGGAGAAGTCTTAATAAGAAAGTCTATAACCGAAAGTATTGATAGATACGAGGAAGTTGGCTACATACTGGCCGATATAATTATGAAGGAGATGGCAATATAATGATAAAAAAAGTATACTTAGTAGGTGCAGGCCCAGGAGACCCAGACCTTATTACTCTTAAAGGAAGAAAATGTATAAAAGAAGCAGATGTTTTAGTTTATGATAGACTAGTAAGCCAGGCCTTATTAGAAGAGAGAAAGCCTGGATGTAAACTTATATATGTTGGAAAAGAAAACAGGAACCATGTTAAACCCCAGGATGAGATTAATGAGATATTATATCAAGAGGCTAAGGCTGGTAAATGTGTTGTAAGACTAAAGGGAGGTGACCCTTATGTTTTTGGTAGGGGAGGAGAAGAAGGTGAATACCTTTACCAAAGGAATATACCCTTTGAAGTAGTACCAGGTGTAACATCAGCTATTGGCGGACTAGCCTATGCTGGAATTCCTATTACTCATAGGGAAGTATCAAGGTCCTTCCATGTTATTACAGGCCACTTAAAGAATCAAAATGAAGAACTTGACTGGGAAGTCCTAGCTAAACTAAAAGGAACCCTAGTTTTCCTGATGGGAGTTACTAACCTAGAGAATATAACCAACAACTTAATTAAGCATGGAATGGATAAAGATACTCCAGCAGCCATGATAAACTGGGCTACTACCCCAAGACAAAGGAGTATATCAGCAACCCTATCAACCATTTATGATGTTGCTCTAGAAGCAAAGATGACTTCACCAAGTCTAATTGTTGTAGGAGAGGTTGTGAGCTTAAAAGACACCCTAGATTTTTATAGTAAGAAGCCCCTTTTTGGTAAGAATATCGTTATAACTAGGGGAACTGGCCAAAGGGATGACATTATAGATAAACTTAGAAGTTTAGGGGCTAATCCAATATCCATGCCAACTATAGAAATAGAAGAAATATCCCCCAATAATCAATTAGACCAAGGAATACATAACTTAGATAATTATACCTATGTGGTATTTACTAGTATAAATGGAGTAAAGATATTCTTTAAAAGACTTTTTGAGCTAGGCTATGATTCTAGAGCACTAGCTGGCCTAAAAATTGGAGCGATAGGTTCTAATACTAAGGAAGCTATAAGAGAATACGGCCTTAATGTTGATTTTATGCCAACAGAGTATGTGGGTGAGAGTTTAGTATCTGAGTTAAAAGAAGAAATTAGTGAAAGTGATAAAATACTAATTCCAAGGGCAGAAAGTGGGAGGCCTTTTATAGTAGAAGAGCTTGCTAAAATATGCAAGGTAGATGAGGTTAAGACCTATAAAACAGTAAAATCAAGGGAAGACAGTAGCCATATTATAGATAACCTGAAAGAATTAGACTCCTACTACCTGTTATTTTCAAGTCCATCTACCTTTAAAAACTTTATTGAAATAGCCGGACAAGATGCTAATGACCTTATTAATAAAGGAAGAATAATATCTATAGGGCCTATTACATCAAGGGCTATTAAGGATGCTGGATACCCTGTGTTTAAACAGGCTAAGACATATAATTATGATGGAATTATTGAGATGTTATTGGAGGATAGTTTAGATGAATAATTTTAATAGAACAAGAAGACTTAGGACCTGTTCTGCCATAAGGGATATGGTAAGAGAAGTAAGTATTTCTACTGATGATTTTATTTACCCTCTTTTTGTAGTAGAAGGTGAGGGTGTTAAAGAAGAAATCTCTTCAATGAAGGGAAACTATCGTTTTTCTGTAGACTTACTTATAAAAGAGGTTGAGGAGTTACTAGACCTAGGAATAAAGTCAGTCCTATTATTTGGTATTCCAAGTGTAAAGGATGAGCTAGGTAGTCAGGCCTATGATGATGATGGTATCATTCAAAGGGCAGTAAGGGCAATTAAGAAA
>JAAYRG010000210.1 GCA_012518885.1 Clostridiales bacterium
CCCTAAGAAACCAGAAACAACTAATGGTAAGAGGGTTGCAGTTATAGGTTCAGGACCTGCAGGTATAACTTGTGCTAGTGACCTAGCTCAAAAGGGTTACGAAGTAACAATTTTTGAAGCCCTACATGAACCAGGTGGAGTTATGGTATATGGTATACCAGAATTCCGTCTACCAAGTGAAACAGTTGTTAAGGCAGAGATTAACAACCTGAAAAAGTTAGGTGTTAATATTGAAACTAACTCAGTAGTAGGTAAGACTGTAACAGTTGACCAACTATTAGAAGAAGAAGGATTTGATGCTGTATTCCTAGGTTCTGGTGCTGGTCTTCCAGTATTTATGAACATACCTGGAGAAAATGCAAGTGGCGTATTCTCAGCTAATGAATACTTAACTAGAGCAAACCTAATGAAAGCATTCGATCCATCCTACGATACACCTATAGTACATAGTAAAAGAGTTGTAACAGTTGGTGGTGGTAACGTTGCTATGGATGCTGCTAGAACTGCGCTAAGACTAGGTGCAGAGTCTCACATTGTATATAGAAGAAGTGATGAAGAACTTCCAGCAAGAAGAGAAGAAATAGAACATGCTAAGGAAGAAGGGGTAGTATTTAACCTACTATGTAACCCTAAAGAAATTCTTGTTGATGAAGACGGTTGGGTAAGAGGTCTAAAGCTTGTTAGAATGGAACTAGGTGAACCTGATGCTTCAGGAAGAAGACGTCCTATTGAAGTTGAAGGCTCAGAGTTTGAACTTGAATGTGATACAGTTATCATGGCATTAGGTACAAACCCTAACCCACTTATTCCTTCTACAACAGAGGGTCTTGAAGTTAACAAGTGGAAATGTATCGTAGCAGACGAAGAAACTGGCCAAACTAGTAAAGAAGGAGTTTTTGCAGGTGGAGATGCTGTTACAGGTTCTGCAACTGTAATTCTTGCTATGGGTGCTGGTAAAGAAGCAGCTAAGGGAATCCACGAATACTTATCTAATAAGTAATCATACTCTAAAATGTAAAGAATAGGAGTATTGTCTTCTAAACTTTAGGATGTAATCTTATGGATTTTTGTATTTATGGCTAAAATTGTATAAAATAGACAGTTTTAGTCGGAAAAGGGCTTATACTGCGATATAATTATGTTGATTTATATAATAATTGAGATATAATTATAGTGATATAGAATAAGTAAAATTATATATATCAATACTTTTATAAGATTATTGAAAGTAGAATAAACTTTACGTTTGGAGTAATATTCATGTTAAATATAATGCTTGGACAAATATATTTAGACCTAAGTGAAGCAATAGCACCAAGGGAAGACTTGATAGTCTCCCCTTGGATTGTTATTGCCTTTTTTGCTTTGGCTATAGTCCTTATCCTTATTTCTATTAACCTTGCTATACAAAACAAAGTCAATAAAGACAAGCTAATTGGTGAGCAGGAAGAAAGTAAGAAGCTAAGCTTAAAGCAAAAGAGTTTAGAAAAGACCCTAAATGATACTAGTAATGAAAAGATACAACTACAGAATAAGAATGACGAGCTTGTAGAGATTAACGACAAGCTTAAAAAGATGGCTTATTTCGATAGCCTAACTAATTTACCAAACCGTTTAGCTCTAAAGGAATTGCTTGATAGTGTAATGTTAACCTTAAGAGAAGGAGAAACAGTAGGATTATTATTACTTAATATTGATGATTTTAAACAAATCAATTCCCAGTTAAGTAACTCATACGGTGATGAACTATTAATTGACGTAACCCATAGGTTAAAGCAAGTTATTAGTGAGGATGATTACTTAGCAAGAATTGGTGGAGATGAGTTTGTAATATTAACTCAGAATATAAGTGACCCTGCTGACTATGATGATAAATTAAAAAGAATTTTGAATTTGTTTAGCTATCCCTTTGTTTTATCCACAGAGGAAAGATTCATTTCTGTAAGCATAGGAGTTGTTTTAGCGCCAAGAGATGGCAATAATACGACTACCCTTTTAAAGAATGCTAATGTAGCCATGAGAAGTGCAAAGGGTCAAGGCAAGAATCGTTATGTCTATTTTGAAGAGAGTATGAATGAAGCTATTACTAAAAAGATTCAAATCCAGTCAGAACTTAGAAAAGGTTTTGAAGACAATGAGTTTGAAGTTTTTTATGAACCTGTTATTTCATTAGAGGATAATAAGATTGTAGGTTTAGAAGCCTTATTATGTTGGAACCATCCTACTGATGGGATTCTGCATCCAAGTCAATACATGTTTTACGCAGAAGTAACCGGACTTATTGGACCTATAGGAGTTTGGGCCCTTAAGGATATCTGTAAACAACTAAAGGTTGCCCAAGACCTAGGACATAAAGATATCAAGGTATCTTATAATGTATCAAAGCTAGAGTTTAAGGATCCAGAATTTGTTTCTATAATTTGGGATATTGTTACTAAGAGTGAGATTGACCCTAGTAGCCTAGTTCTAGAAATTACTGAAGATACAGCTATGGATGATGTTAAACATACTGAAGTAACAATAACTAAACTAGGAGAGCTTGGGATTAAGTTTACCATAGACAAATTTGGTTCTAAGTATAGTTCTATTAGGTATCTAAATACATTGCCTATAACTAACATCAAGTTAGACAAGATTCTAACTAAGTCTGCAATAGATAGTATTGACGAGCAAAAGGTTATTCTTTCAATTATTAACCTAATTAAGACCTTTAAGCTTAATGTTATTGCTGAAGGAGTAGAAAGTAAACAAGAGGAAATGTTCCTTAAGTATGCAAACTGTGACATGGCCCAAGGGCCTCTATTTAGTAATATGATTTCCAAAGATGAACTTATAAAACTTCTTGAACAGGGGTATATTAATAATTATGATAATATAGAGGAGGAAGTCTAGGAAAATGACTAGGTCTAATATAAGACAAAGATTATATAAAGAGCCTAACCAATCAAAAGAAGTATTCATTTTCCTAGCTATAGAAAGTATCCTATATACTATATTTATGCTTATTGATATTACAAGTTTATATGTAGGCATGTCAAATGTTATCAAGTATTGTAGCATTTTGATATGCTTTTTATTTGTTCTTTTACCATATAGAACAAAGCAAAAAGAGCCAATATCAATTAATAATAGCCTAGATATAAATTTACTAAGGCTTGCAATACTATTTACTCTAATTTCCGATTATTTCTTATTATTTACTACTAATTATGTTTACGGCTTAATAACATTTATTGTAGTCCAGAGCCTTTATTTAATCCGTATCTACAGCTGGAAGCTTAAGTGTAATTTCATAAACCCCCATAAGGCATCACCATTTTTTTATATATGTAGAAACCTAATAGTTTCTAGTATAGTACTTATCTTGCTTTCAATAATACTAATAAGCAACTTGCCATATGATTTAAAGGCTGCTATAGGTCAAGTTAGCAAGGGTATAAAAGAGGATAAGGAAATTCAGGCTAATATAAGTCTAATAATTCTAGGTGCCTACTATTTTGTCAGTTTATTGTTAAATGCCCTAGATGCAATTAGGATTTCTAAAAAGTCAGATACTCTTCAGGTTAGAATCTTTGCAATAGGCTTAGTTTTATTCATCCTATGTGACATTAATGTAGCCTTGTTTAATATAGCTAGATTTTACCTTTCAAGTAGTAATGACATCTTACTAGGAATGTCAAGAATTAGCCATGATAATATCAATGTTATATACCAGTTATCTTTTTTAGCCATGTGGTTCTTTTACCTACCATCTCAGGTTCTTATTTCCTTAAGTAGGAATGGTATTAGGCATAATTAACAATAAAGGCATGTTTTCTTCTCTGTTATGCTAGGCTTAAAAAGCTTGCTATTAGACCTATATCTTGCTAATATTACATTTAATTACAAGTCTATTATTCATTAAGAGAGCTCATTATTAATATTTATTTTCAAGCTTTTTTTATCATCATTTTCTTTCTATATCTTAAGATATTAATCCACTAGCATAATAAAACTATATAAAGACTTATATTAAATTAGTATCTTAAGCTTAATATAGGTCAGCAAAGGAGAAAACATGTCTAAAACAAACACTTCAAGTACCACCATTTCATTAAAGCATATCTTAAATACCATATCTTATGAGCAATTCCAGTTAGAAATCCTAGAAGAATTAAAGGCTATGTTAGACGATGAGTATACGGTTGAACTTCGCCAAGTAATTAGAAACAATTCAGTAGAGTTAGTAGTCATAGCCATAAGGGAGGCTAAGAACTCTATAGCCCCTAATATTTATCTGGATTTATATTATGAAAAGTACCTAGAAGGTTATAAGATTACGGAACTAGCACAATTAATTGTAGATTCATATTTTGATTATTATGAAGATGAAAGAATTGATATTAATATTCTTGATTTTAGATGGGAGAGAGTAAGGGATAGGGTATTTTATAGGGTTATAAACCGTGATAAGAATCTAAAATTGCTACAACAGGTTCCTCATCTTTTATATCTTGACCTAGCAATAACATTTCACTGTTTAATGACTAAGTCAGAGAATAATATTGGAACCATGAGGGTTACTAAAGACCACATGAAGACCTGGGGTATAAAGCTAAAGGACTTAAGAGATATGGCTATTATTAATACACCTAGGTTATTTCCTGCCTCCATAAGAAATATGAATGACGTAATCTTAGATATCCTTAATAAAGATTGGATAAATGGTAGCAACCAGAATAGCATGAGTTCTATATCTGATGAGCTCTCAGAAGAGATGATAGCAGACATGGTTATAAAATCAGAAAACGATGATAACATTATGTATGTAATGTCAAATAGTAGGGGAATAGGTGGGGCTACTTGTTTGTTATATAAGGAATTGCTCTATGAATTTGCCCATGAAATAGACTCTAATCTTTTTATTCTACCTAGTAGTATTCATGAAGTTCTGATAGTTAAAGATGACGGGTATGTTGATAAGGAAGACTTAAGAGAAATGGTTATAGGAGTAAATGAAACTGAAGTAGAAGAGGAAGATTTTCTTTCAAACCAAATTTACCATTATAATAGGTTTAGTAACATGATAACCATGTAGGCTAGGCAACTAAGAGGCAATAAAAAACGCACCTAAAGGGACTCGAACCCCCGCCACATCGCTTCGGAAGCGACTGCTCTATCCACTGAGCTATAGGTGCATACAGATTAGATTATAACGGATTTTCAAAATTATGTAAAGTAAAAGAGTTTAAAATCTAGCAGTATAAGGAATTAGTAAATAACCATATGGAGACGTCGTAACACATAAAGTTATGTGCTATACTAATCTTATTAATATGGCAGTTACATGAAAAGGATGTATCTGGTAAGGATGTGACAAAATGCGTGCAAGTGGTGTACTTATGCCGATTTTTAGTTTACCTTCAAAGTATGGTATTGGTTCTTTTTCAAAGAGTGCTTATGATTTTATTGACCAATTAAAATTAGCTGGCCAGAAATTTTGGCAAATCTTACCCCTTGGTCCCACAGGCCATGGAGATTCACCCTATCAATCATTTTCAACATTTGCAGGTAATCCCTATTTTATAGACTTAGACCAACTTATAGAAGAGGGATTACTAACAAAGGAAGAATGTGAGGCAGCTGATTTTGGTAATAATTCAAGATATATAGATTATGAAAAACTTTATCTTTACCGGCTCCCTCTACTGTGGAAGGCCTATATTAGGAATGGATGTAGCAGGGTAGAAAGCTTTCATAACTTTACTAAGAAAAATACCTTTTGGTTAGATGATTATGCCTTGTTTATGGCTATAAAGGATTCATATAAGGGGCTGGCTTGGACTGACTGGGAAGATGATATTAAGTTTAGGAGGTCTAAGGCTTTAGAGGAGTATAAAAACAGACTAAATAAAGAAACTGAGTTTTATAAGTTTATCCAGTACTTGTTTTTTAAACAATGGGCTAAACTAAAAAAATATGCTAATGATAATGGTATCTTAATTATAGGAGATATCCCAATATATGTAGCTTTAGATAGTTCTGATACATGGTCTAGACCAGACTTGTTTCAGTTTGATAAAGACCTTGTGCCAAAGGCTCTAGCTGGTTGTCCACCAGATAGTTTTTCAGCTGATGGTCAGTTTTGGGGAAATCCCCTATATAGGTGGGAAGTACATAAGGGTACAGGCTATAAGTGGTGGCTTTCTCGTATAGCCTATAGTTTTAGCCTCTATGATTACTTAAGAATCGACCACTTTAAAGGTTTTGATGAATATTACTCAATTCCATATCAAAGTAAGACTGCTAGACTAGGAAAGTGGGAAAAGGGACCAGGTTTAGAATTTTTTAAGATCCTAGATAGTACGTATGGTAAGTTGAATATTATTGCTGAAGACCTAGGTCATATTACTGAAAGTGTTAGAGACCTCCTTAGAAAGACAGGTTATCCAGGAATGAAAGTTCTCTTATTTGCATTCGATGCAAGCTCAGGACAAGATAATGAGTACTTGCCTCATAATTATGATAAGAACTGCGTTGTATATTCAGGGACCCATGATAATAGGACTATTAAAGATTGGATAAGAACAATTTCCCAAGAAGACCTTAGCTATCTATTAGAATATACTGATAAAACTAGGGATGACCTAGAAGATATTAACTGGTTTATGATTAGGATGGCCCATTCAAGTGTTGCTGATATATCCATAATACCTATACAAGACTATCTAGGACTAGGAGAAGGTGCTAGATTAAATGAACCTGCTACAGTTGGTAACAACTGGACATGGAGATTAGTAGAAGGAGAGATTACAGAAAGCTTACTGGATAAAATTAAATATATGACAAGCTTGTATGGTAGAATTTAGTATGTGTGTCTAATAATGTCAAATGTTACAAAATTATTAAAAATGTTAAATTTTTTGATAACACCCTATTGCATTTATTAATTTATTTTGATACAATAAATTTAAGTTTTAAGGCTAATGAATATATATATATATTTATTAGCTTTTAACATCTTGATTAATTAAAGGATTGACAAGATATAGAGATAAATATTTTAAAATATACATACTAATCCAATTTGTATAATAAGGAGATTCATACATCATGAAATTAAAGTTGAAACAAAAGAAGTTAATAGTAATTGCTAGTTTGGTTGTTATTGGAATAGGTACTTTGGTATTTTCCTTAGTTAATGCTCCTGATAATAAAGAACTTGTAAGTAAGGATATTGAAGAGACGCAAGAACTAAGTCAATTAGATGCCGAAAGTCAGATTGCTTCCTTTACTGGTAAAAGTGGTAACCAAGGTGAAGAAGATACAGCTAAAGAGGCTGAAACTGAACCTGTTCTAGAATTACAAGTGGATGCAGAGCCTAAGACAGTAGAACTTATTACTGCTTACATGAATGCTAAGTTAGAACCAAGCACAGAGGCCTTCACACCACTAGTTAATGATGTTTCTTTATTAGATATTGAAGCTATGGAACGTGAAACTAATATTATAGAAAAGTACGATAATATTAAAGTTTATAGCATTGATACTCCTAAGGAAGGAATAAGTTTAATTTATGTATATCATGAGGTTAAATTTATAGGAATAGAAACAGCAGCCCCAGCAGCAACTAGATTTTTAGTTGTACAAGAGGCTGATAAGGCACCATATATTTTCAATGGAGAATTGTCTGAAGAAACTAAGACATTTATTTCTGAGTTTGAACAGTCAGAAGCATATGATAACCTTGTAGAAGATGTTAACGCAAAATTACTTGAAGCCTTAGCTAAGGATGAGGTTTTATCAGAATTCTATGAGAGATTATATGATAGCAATGCACAAGCCCAGGCTGAAACTGAAGCTAGCGGCGAGACTAGTGAAAGTCAAGAAACACAAGCCCAAGAGTCAAGTGAGGCTGCACAGTCTACAGAATCAAGTGAAACTACAGAAACTAGTGAGGGAACTAGTAACTAATTAAAGATTATATTTAATTATTAGTAGAACATTATTCTGCTAGTATTTGAACTTAGAATTATTATAGCTCTGAGTCAAGTACTAGGATGTGATTTATCTTAATCATATCCTAGTACTAGGCTCAGGGCTATTTTTATATCCTCATATAGTCCTGTTTGCTAACTGTATTAAAGATCTTTTAATAGTTTTTTTTATATCAATTAGAATTGAGGTAAAGTATGAAAGGGTAAAATTTGGCTAGAAATTCATACTGTGAACCCTCAATATTTATTAAAATCTAATACTTATAATA
>JAAYRG010000211.1 GCA_012518885.1 Clostridiales bacterium
TAATCGTGATGCTATTTTTGCAGATGCAGAAAAAAAAGCTAATGATATTATTAATGATGCTGACAATAGGGCACTTTCTATGATTAATGAACATGAGATTATGCAACAAGCATATGACCAAGCTAATAGCATAATCAATAATGCCACTGCTCAAGCTGAGCGAATCCTTGCAGAGGCTAGCTATGAAGCTGACCAAATTAGAGCTAGTTCACTTCGTTATACAGAAGATTTGTTAAACAATGTTGAGACTATCGTATCTAATATATACACTCAAAGTAATAGGGATTATGAAGCCCTTACTAGTCACTTAAAGGCTACCTTAGATATCATCAAAGATAATAAGGGAGAGCTTGCATCTTCTAATGGTAATGAATTAGAAGATGAAGCCCTTGATTATTCTAATGATAATATGGATGATAATTATTCAGAAGATGGTTATGATGAAGGTGAGGATAACTTAGAGGATGATTATAATTTCGATGAAGATACTTTTCTTCAAGATTTAGATTAAAAGAAGAAGAAGACAGGGGGACGGAGTATTGTCTTTTTTTATACGTTGCGTATCACGCCGAAATAAAAAATACAATACTCCGTCCCCCTGTCTTCTCTACCCCCTACCCAAGTATCACCATAGCCAGTAGCAGGGCTATTATCATTTGAAGAAGTTTATTTTTAAAATATGTACTAATAGAGAGTCTTGTTTTGTTTATAACACTATTGGTTTGAGCTAAGGCAGATAGGCCTCCAAAGGTTGTTATTGCAATTACAAGACCTATTTTTATGTTTTGAGAAAGACTTGTGCTTACTACATAGTTTATGCCAGTTGTAATCTCTAGTAAGCCAATTGTAATAATCTTAATTAGGGGACTTACAGAAGGGGAGGATGAAATAATTTGTGCAGGAATTGAAAAAAGTATTATATAGCCTCCTACCTTGGTGATGACTTCGAAACTATCCATTATAGCATTATCTAACATGGAAAAATCAAAGCTAAGTTTTGTTTTTTCTTCATAGGAACTAGATGAAAGTTCTAAGGTATGCAATTTAAGGCTTTGGTTTTTATAAGTACCTTTTTTTAAGTTATTAGTAAGATTGATTATCTTAGGAATTAGGAGAAAGTATATTATGGCTCCTATGAAACCACTTAGAAAGTTGATTAGTAAGAGTTTGTAGCTAAGACTTGGTTCCTTTAGCTGAGTTATGGCTATAAAGCTCATTACAAACATAGGGCTAGCATTATTACAAAAGCTTAGTAAATACTGGCCTTCTCTAAGGCCTATATCATTCCTATCTACTAGGTCAGCTATAGCTTTAGCACCAACAGGGATACCTGATAAGAGGCCTATAAGAATAGGATAGCAGCCTTTTGGACTTACCCTAAAGATAATTTTAAAAAATGGATATAGAAATTTTCCTAGTATAGTAGCAATATCCATATTAATTATTAGGTTTGATATAATCATAAAGGGGAGTAGGGTTGGTAAGATTGTATTAAACCATAATAGTAGGCCATTTTTTGCTCCTAGGAAGGAAGGCTGGGGAAAAATAAGTATAAGTGTAGCAAACATTACTACAAAGGCTTTTGATAGCCATTTTCCTTTATTTCGCATTAAGAGATTAACTTTCATGACTTTTCCTTAAATTAAGTATTAGTATACTTTATTTTTATATTGGTCTTTTTATGCATGAGAAGAAGGGCAAGTTTTTCCTTGCCCTTAGGATGATAATAAGATATATAAAGTTTTTAAATAATGATTATTCCTTGCTGGTATTCATTTTTAATAGTGGTATTAAACTTTTCTTCTACAACTAGGTTATAGAGGTCTGTTGCAAAGATATCTTCTTTTAGCATTTGTATTTCTATATCTGAAAGGTTACCTAAGGCATCACTAACCTTGGTTACTACTGGCAGAGAGGCTTTTTCTTTAATAGTTTTCAAAAGCTTTGTTGCTCTTTTGCTACAACCTAAAACCCTAGCATACTGGCAGTTATTGTTCTCGCTATATAGGTTTAGCTTATCTGTTTTTAAGTTTAATAGGATGTGTATTAAGGACCTGTTTATTCTTGTAAGGGTCCATTGTTTTGTTTTGATCTCCTTGGAATAGGAGTCAAAGTTATGGTTGCTAAAGGATATGTTCTTTATCCTGTTTGATAAATCACTAGATACATCCATATAGTCAGTTAATGATTCCTTGCTTTCTTGTAATATTTTATATTTTAGGAGCAGGGAAAAGTCATTCTTACTAATGGGAAAGGTTTTATTATACTGGTTACTTAATATATCATATGTCTCTATAGGGACATGGGACCTTATAAGGCTTATATCTGAACTCTTAAAGGTGGCCTTCCTTATTGATGTAGCAGAACTAATATGATTTGATTGACCCCTTGTATTTAAGTTGGCTTCATGATAGGCTGCTTGCTTTCTGCTAATTGTAATGGGTTTAATATTACTCTTTAGGTTTAGGAGGGCCTTTATATATTCTACCCCTAGGATATTGTTAGGTGAGGAGATTATATCATCATCAAGGTCAGGATTATTCTTCTTTAAGGCTTTTTGCCTAGCTAGGGGATAGGTCATACCATTTTTCATATATTCATTTATATCCCTATTGTAACTATCCTGGTTTGATTGTAGGTATCTTGCAACTTTTGCTAAAGAATCCACATCTCCAAGCTCACTTCCAAAACAGAGGTAGTCTACAATGCCTAGTTTATCAAGTAGAGAAACTGCCCCAAGGGCAAAGTATTCTGCACTTGCGGATGCATATATGACTGGAAGTTCAAAGACAAGGTCAGCACCTCCAAGTATGGCTGCCTTAGTCCTTTCATACTTGTTTATTATTGCAGGGGCCCCCCTTTGAACAAAGTTCCCACTCATAACTACAATTAGATAATCAGCGCCAGTTATTTTCTTTGCTTCTTCTATGTGATATTTATGGCCGTTATGAAAAGGATTATATTCGGCCACTATTGCAACTATTTTCATAAAATCACCTCTAAAATAGATAGCATTCTGTAGACAATTGCTAAGAAGGCTGTATGTATATAGTAGTATAAAGAGTTAAATTTTACAAGATTAATAGTTTTGGGATTTTTTTTAGGTTTTCCCATGGTTTTTTTAAATATTAGTGATAAAATATAGTTAAATGCATAACAATCGTTCAGAGACACTTGTTTATAATTAATAATTCAATTATAATAAGGAGTGGAAATGAACATAATATAAAAGAGATTTCTTAAAATATCCGAAAGATAAGAAATGAAAGGAGATAACAATGGGATTTATTGAAAGCATTAAAGAACGAGCAATTGCTAATAAAAAGACGATTGTTCTACCAGAAACTGGTGACAAACGTGTTTTAGAAGCAGCTTCTACAGTCATTAAGGAGGGTTTAGCCAAAGTTGTTTTACTTGGAGATGAAAGTGAAATCAAGGCTAGTACTAACTTCGACTTAGAGGGTGCAATTTTTATTGACCCAAAAACATCAGATAAGCTTGATTCATATGTAGATCTTTTTGTTGAGCTTAGAAAAAATAAAGGTATGACACCAGAAAAAGCTAGAGAAATCTTAACTACTGACAACCTATACTTTGGTGTAATCATGGTTAAAGCAGGAGATGCAGATGGTATGGTAGCAGGAGCAGTTGCATCAACAGCTAATGTTTTAAGACCATCACTACAAATTCTTAAGACTGCACCTGGAACAAAACTTGTTTCAGCATTCTTCTTAATGGTTGTACCTAATTGTGAATATGGTGCAGATGGAATCTTTGTATTTGCTGACTCTGGATTAAATCAAAATCCTACTGCAGAAGAACTTGCAGCTATTGCAGGTAGTTCAGCTAAGAGCTTTAATGACTTAGTTGGAAAAGAACCAGTTGTTGCACTATTATCTCACTCAACTAAGGGTAGTGCTAAACATGCTGATGTAGATAAGGTAGTTGAGGCAACTAAGCTTGCTAAAGAACAATACCCAGAGTACAAGATTGATGGAGAATTCCAACTTGATGCTGCGATTGTACCAGAGATTGGTAAATCCAAGGCACCAGATAGTGAAATCGCTGGTAAGGCTAACGTACTTGTATTCCCTGACTTAGATGCAGGTAATATTGGATATAAATTAGTTCAAAGATTAGCTAAAGCAGAAGCATACGGTCCTATAACGCAAGGTATAGGCGCACCAGTTAACGACTTATCAAGAGGCTGTAGCCCAGAAGATATAGTTGGTGTTGTAGCTATTACTGCTGTACAAGCAGCTATGAACAATTAATATAAATAATATATTCTAATAAAAGAATTATAGAAAGTGCTAAGGAGATTTAAAAATGAAAATTTTAGTTATTAACTGTGGTAGTTCATCATTAAAATACCAATTAATCAACACAGAAACTAATACAGCTGATGCTGTAGGTCTTTGTGAAAGAATAGGAATAGATGGTAGAATCAAACATACACCAGCTAACGGAGAAAAAGTAGTAAAAGAAGAGTCAATGCCTACTCATGAAAGAGCTGTTGAATTAGTTATTGAAGCTCTTACAGACAAAGAAGTTGGTGTAATCTCTTCATTAGATGAAATTGATGCAGTAGGTCATAGAGTTGTTCACGGTGGTGAAAAATTCGCTAAGTCAACAATTATTACAGATGAAGTTATGCAAGCAATTGAAGAGTGTAATGACCTAGCTCCACTTCATAACCCAGCAAACCTAATAGGTATTAATGCATGTAAAAAATTAATGCCTAATGTGCCAATGGTAGCTGTTTTTGATACTGCTTTCCATCAAACAATGCCATCAAAAGCATACTTATATGGTCTTCCATATGAATACTACGAAAAATACGGTATAAGAAGATACGGTTTCCATGGTACAAGCCATAGTTATGTATCTAATAGAACTTATGAAGTAGCTGGTCTTGATAAGGACAACTCCAAAGTTATCGTTTGCCACTTAGGTAATGGTGCAAGTATAACAGCTGTTCTTAACGGAGAATCAGTTGATACAAGTATGGGTATGACTCCACTTGAAGGTTTAATCATGGGAACAAGAAGTGGTGACATTGACCCAGCAATTATTGAATACATTATGAAAAAAGAAAACAAAAATATCGATGAAGTACAAAATATTCTAAACAAAGAGTCAGGTGTATACGGCCTATCAGGTGTATCAAGTGACTTTAGAGACCTTACTCAAGCTTCAGAAGAGGGTAACGAAAGAGCAAAAATTGCTTTAGAAGTATACTCCTATCACGTTGCAAAATACATAGGTTCATATGTAGCAGCAATGAACGGTGTAGATGCAATCGCTTTTACAGCAGGTATAGGTGAAAACGATGAACTTGTTCGTAGAGATGTTTGTTCTTATCTAGGTTACCTAGGAATTAACATTGATTTAGAGAAAAATGATTCAAGAGAAGATGAAATGATTATTTCAACACCAGACTCCAAAGTTAAGGTGTGTGTAATTGCTACAAATGAAGAGTTAGCAATCGCTCGTGAAACAGTTGCTTTAATCTAAATAAATCCATTTTAATATTGACAAAATACAACCACATGTCTATAATATTAAGAGTGTTATTTGAGATGAGAGAGGAGATTGATATGATTATTAGTTTATCTGAATTTATGTCAGTTAAGGGTCAAGTTAAGACAATTCAAGCTCCTTTCGAGTTAAAAACTATCGCTTTTAATAATATGGAGCATGAGGTAGTAAAAAGTAAGCCAATTAATCTTACTCTTGCTCACACAGGTGAGAGAAAAGTAGAGATTGATGGCAAAACAGAAGTTACTTTATTAATTTCGTGTAACAGATGCCTAAGTGATGTTGAAGTAGACTTTGATATTCATATAGAAGAAGAGTTTAACTTTAATCCAAGGAACGAAGACGAGATTAATGAACTTAAAGAAGTTAATTATTTAAATGAATATGATCTGGATCTAGATTTATTGGTACAAGATGAGATAATCTTAGATTTTCCCATGAAGGTTCTGTGCAATGATGACTGCAAAGGACTTTGCAGTAAGTGTGGAACCAATCTGAACAAGGGGTCTTGTAATTGTGAAAATACAAGTCTAGACCCTCGGATGGCGGCAATCCAAGATATATTCAATGAATTTAAGGAGGTGTAGTCATGGGAGCAATCGGACCAAAGAATAAATCTTCTAAGTCAAGAAGAGATAAACGTAGAGCAAATTGGAAAATGAAGGCGCCAAATTTAGTAGAATGTAGTAAATGTGGTGCACTAAGCGTTCCACATAGAGTTTGCAAGAGCTGTGGTTCTTACAACAAGAGAGAAATAGTTGACGTAGATTAATTAATAATTTATGTAACTAAGGCTGA
>JAAYRG010000034.1 GCA_012518885.1 Clostridiales bacterium
ATATATATATACTTATACTACCTGAAGGATTACTTCAGGTTTTTTTTATGCATATTTTTACAGGGAATAATATTTGATATATGAAGCCTTTTAATATATAATAATTCATGTTAAATAGTAGGAATATTAAGCTTGTATAATACTTAATAGATGAATATCTTAAGGAGGCTCCAATGAATAATAAAAGAATTATTCCTTGTCTAGATGTAAATAAAGGAAGAGTAGTAAAGGGCGTAAATTTCGTCAATTTAAAAGATGCTGGAGACCCAGTTGAAATAGCTAAGGCCTATAATGAAGCTAGAGCAGATGAACTTGTTTTTCTAGATATAACTGCAACCACTGAGGATAGGGATACAACCCTTGATATGGTAAGAAGGATTGCAGAGGTTATAACCATACCATTTACTGTAGGTGGTGGAATAAGGACCTTAGAAAACATTGAAAAGATTCTAAGTCTTGGTGCCACTAAGGTTGCTATTAATAGTGCAGCAATAAGTAACCCTAATTTAATAAAAGAAGCTGTAGATAAGTTTGGTAGCCACAGAATTGTATCAGCTATTGATGCAAGAAGAAAAGAAGACGGACAGGGATGGCTTGTTCTAGAAAGTGGAGGACAAGATGCAGGTTTAGATGTTATAGAGTGGGCAAGGCGTGTATGTGACCTTGGTGCAGGAGAGATTCTTTTAACAAGTTTTGATAAGGATGGTACGAAGGATGGTTATGATTTAGAACTAACAAGAGAGGTAGCTAAAAGCGTTACTATACCTGTTATTGCATCTGGTGGAGCCGGAAAAAAGGAAGATTTCTATGATGCCCTCACTATTGGTTGTGCAGATGGGGCCTTAGCAGCTTCTTTATTCCATTTTAAAGAGATTGAGATTATAGATTTAAAACAATACCTTAAAGATAAGGGAATAAATATAAATATTTAATTAAGTAGGTGGATTAGATTTGGCAGCAATTACAAATGATTGGCTAGATGAAATAGGCCAAGAGTTTAAAAAACTATATTATAAAGAATTATATGAATTCGTTCGTAATGAATATAAGACTAATATTATTTATCCAGAAGCAGATGATATTTTCAACGCTTTTCATTACACCCCATTAAAGGACGTAAAGGTAGTAATTTTAGGACAAGACCCCTACCACAATAAGGGACAGGCCCATGGTTTGTGTTTTTCTGTAAAGCCAGGTGTTGTTACACCTCCTTCCTTAGTCAACATATATAAAGAATTAGAAAGTGACTTAGGATGCAAGATTCCTAATAACGGATATCTAGAAAAATGGGCAAGACAAGGAGTATTAATGCTTAATACAGTTTTAACTGTAAGAGCTGGCCAGGCTAATTCCCATAAGGATAAAGGATGGGAAATCTTTACCGATGCTGTAATAGAAGCGGTAAATAGACAGGATAGACCTATTGTGTTTATTCTGTGGGGAAGCCCAGCCAGAAGAAAAAAGACCATGCTAAACAACCCTAAGCATTTAATCTTAGAATCGCCTCATCCTAGTCCCTTATCTGCCTATAGGGGATTCTTTGGAAACAAACACTTTAGTAAGACTAATGGGTTTTTGGAAGATAACAATATTAGTCCTATTGATTGGCAGATTGAGGATATCTAAGTTAGATGGAAAAACAAAGAACATATATATGTATAGACCTTAAGTCCTTTTATGCTTCAGTAGAGTGTATTGAAAGAGGCCTTGACCCATTATCTACAAACCTTGTAGTTGCAGATCCCAATCGTTCAGAAAAAACAATATGCCTAGCTGTATCTCCTTCTCTTAAAGAGCTTGGAGTACCAGGAAGATGCAGGGTCTTTGAACTGCCTAAGGGGATAGACTATATAATGGCACCTCCTAGAATGCAACTCTATATTGAATACTCAGCAGAAATTTATGCTATCTATTTAAGATACATATCAAAGGAAGACATACATGTCTACTCTATTGATGAGGTATTCATGGATGTTACTAATTACTTAAGTATGTACCAAATGACAGCCAAAGAATTAGCAGTAACTATAATGACTGACGTATTAAAAACAACAGGGATTACTGCCACATGTGGAATAGGTAGCAATCTTTACTTAGCAAAAATAGCTCTTGATATAACAGCTAAACATTCTCCTGATAAGATTGGCGTTTTAGATGAAGAAACCTATAAGAGAACCCTTTGGAACCATAGGCCCTTAACCGACTTTTGGAGGATAGGAAAGGGGATAGCTAGACGCCTTGAAAGTATTGGGATATTTACCATGGAAGATATTGCAAGGGCTGATGAAGATATTTTATATAATATGTTTGGAGTAGATGCAGAATTATTAATCGATCATGCTTGGGGAAGAGAACCTACCCTTATTGAAGATATAAAGGCCTATAAGCCTAAATCTAACTCAATATCAAGTGGCCAAGTGCTTCCCTGTGATTATAATTATGAAGATGGGAAGCTTATAGTAAAAGAAATGGCAGACCTTCTATCTCTAGAACTGGTTGATAAGGGACTTGTAACAGATTCTATAACCCTTCATGTAGGTTATTCTAACCGCTTAGATTTAAAACCTGCCCATGGGACAATGAGGATGACTGTTACAACAAGTTCATCAAGGCTACTTATTAAGTATACACAGCAGTTATATGAACGAATAGTAGACAAGGATAAACCAATTCGGAGGATGACATTAAGTTTTAATGATGTTGTTGATGAAGTCTACCAACAATATGATTTGTTTACAAGTCCAGAAGAACTAGAAAAAGAACATAGTATTCAAAAAGCAATACTTGATATTAAAGAAAAGTTCGGGAAAAATGCTATTTTAAAGGGAATGAACCTAGAAAAAGGGGCAATAACTATTGATAGGAATAGACAAATAGGAGGGCATAGTAGTGGAGAGAACTAAGATGTCTAGGCAGGAGCGGGCCAAGCAATTTATGCCCTTTGCTGCTCTTAAAGGTTACGAAGAAGCCTTACGTAAAAAAGAGAAAATAGTAGTGGCTAAATCAGATCTTTCAGAAGATTATAAGGAAGTTTTAGATAGGAAGCTCATGCAAGTTAGGAAAAACGATATAATAACAGTTATCCATTATCATAAAGGTGAATACTTAAAAACAACGGGAATGGTCTCAAAAATAGACCTAACATCAAGAAATATTACCCTTGTTAATACTAAGATCAAGTTTGAAGACTTGTATGATATCTATTAAGTCCTTATAAAGACTTATACTTATCCTTATGTACTATTAATATCATAAGATACTGGTGTCATTTCATATATATATAATAATTTTACTAAAATAAAGGAACTGTAGATAAATACAGTTCCTTTATTAAATATATCAACATATGTAGGTAAGAATAAGTTTCTTCCAAGGATATCTATCCTATATCACAAGCTTTTTTAAATTTATAAATCTTAAGACTCAGTAACAGTCTCTAAGGTTTTAACTTCCTGATAATCTTTTTGGTCTTCAATTTGCTTGTGGGCAGAAGATAACATTAGCTTAATACGGTTAAGTTGGTTAACCTCACTTGCTCCTGGGTCATAATCAATTGCTACAATATTAGCCTCTGGATATGCCTCGCGAATTTTCTTGATTGTTCCCTTACCAACAATGTGGTTTGGTAGGCAAGCAAAAGGTTGAGCACAAACTATATTGTTAGCACCTGACTTTATAAGTGATACCATTTCTGCGGTTAGGAACCAACCTTCACCGGTTTGATTACCAAGTGATACTATTGGCTCAGCATATTCGCCTAGGGTTTCAATTGAATGGGTAGGTTCAAAACGTTTGCTTTTTGCATAAGCCTTATTAGCTTCACTTCTTGCGAATTCTATAAATCTAATAGCAAGGTTGTTTAACTTGGTTTTTATCTTACTTTCACCAAAGTATTTTTCCTTATACTTTGAGTTGTAGCTACAATATAAGAAGAAATCAACTAACTCAGGACAAACTGCTTCAGCACCCTCTGCTTCAAGAACGTCAACTAAATAGTTGTTTGCTTGAGGTAAATACTTAACTAATATTTCTCCAACAATACCAACCCTTGGCTTATTTATATCCTTCAAAGGAATATTATCAAACTCATGGACTATATCTCGTATATTCTTTTTAAAGGTCTTAAAACTTGCCTTTTCTAAGTCCTTAATACATTTAGCTTCCCATTTTTTATGTAGGGCATTAACTGACCCAACTACCTCTTCATAAGGTCTAGTTCGGTAAACTACCTTTTGGAATACATCACCATATATTACAGCTTGAAGAAGGGAAATAACTAGTTTAGGAGTGTATTTCATTCCAGGATTCTTCTCAAGCATCTGTACACTAAGGGCAATAACTGGTATTTGTGCCATTCCAGCCTTTGCTAGGGCCCTTCTTATGAAGTTAACATAGTTAGTTGCACGGCAGCCACCACCTGTTTGACTAATAAAGACTGCAACCTTATTAAGGTCATACTTACCGGATTGTAAGGCCTCCATTATTTGCCCAACAACTATAATAGAAGGATAGCAAGCATCATTATGGACATATTTTAATCCTAAGTCAACCTCATGGCTATCATTACCACTTCCTAGAAGTTCAACATTGTAACCATTATAATTAAGGGCAGCCTTTAACATACCAAAGTGTATTGGTGACATTTGAGGCATAAGTATTGTATAGTCCTTTTTCATTTCTTCTGTAAATATTACTCTTTCATAAGCATCAGACTTAATTTCATGCTTATTAAGGTTTTTCTTTGCCCTATCTTTAACAGCAGATAGGAGAGAACGAATTCTAATTCTAGCTGCTCCAAGGTTATTAACTTCGTCAATTTTTAGTACTGTATATATTTTGCCAGACTTAGTTA
>JAAYRG010000212.1 GCA_012518885.1 Clostridiales bacterium
AACTTGCGAATTAATATGAACTGCTATATATTAATATGATTATTGGACTTATAGCTTACTAGCAAAGATTAAAAAGATGCACTTAGTATCTTTTGACTTTGTTAGTGACGATTAAGTCCTTTTTTTGTAACCTTTTATAACCATTAGCATAAGTTATATTAAAGTTAGCCTGAATTAACTATTTGGAGGTTAGTATGGATAGTTTAAGGAATGCTAAGCTAGGCAGCATTGTGACGGTTAAAGAATTATCTGCAGCAGGCATGCTAAGAGAGAGAATGCTAGCGCTTGGTCTTACTAAAGGGGCTAAAGTAGAGGTAATTAGGAAGGGACCATCAGGAGACCCAACTGTATATAGAATTCGTGGAACAATGATTGCCTTAAGAGAAGAAGAGGCATCTTTAATTTTAATCTAGTATTGATGATAGGCTGGATACTATAAAAGAAAGGTTAAAAAGAAGGGAATAAACTTTTTGCTGAAATTTTTATAGTATCCCTTTTGCTATAAAAGGGGAGGTAAAATGGGTTTAACGTTCAAATCATCTCAACTTGATTCTATGGAAGACATATATAAGATTGATAAAGAGGAAGGTCAGTATGTAATAGCTCTTGCGGGTAATCCTAATACAGGTAAGAGTACGGTGTTTAACTCTTTAACAGGGCTAAATCAACATACAGGAAATTGGCCAGGCAAAACAGTTGTAAATGCAAGAGGAGAGTATACCTATAGGGGAGAAGAATTTGTACTTGTAGACTTACCAGGAACTTATTCCCTGTTTGCTTCTTCTGTTGAAGAAGAAGTTGCTAGAGATTTTATTTGCTTTGGTAACTATGATGCTATTGTAGTAGTAGTTGATGCAACTTGTTTAGAGAGGAATTTAAATTTAGTATACCAAATAATTGAGTTAACGAAGAATGTAATATTGTGTATTAACTTAATAGATGAAGCAAAAAAGAAAAACATTCTAATTGATGGCAAGGGGATTGAAAAAGAGCTAGGAATTCCTGTTGTAATGTGTGCTGCTAGGAAAAACCTTGGCATGGATGACTTAAAAGATGCAATATATAAGCTATCAAGGAATAAAATAAAAACAAACCCAAGACCAGTAATTTATAAAGATTATATAGAAGATAGGATTAAGGAAATAAGCCCCCAGATAGTAAATACCTATAAGAATATAAATAATCGCTGGCTTGCCCTTAGGATGATAGATGGGGATGAAAAAATCCTAACTAGTATTAATGATAGGGTAAATAATCAATATGACGAGTTAACAACTGATAAGCTAGAACAAGAGAAAATAAGGGATGATATAGTTTGGCAGATTTATAAAAAAGTAGAAGAGGTCACTAATAAATATGTCCGTATAGATAAGAACAAACTAGATAGGGATAAGAAAATTGATGATATAGTTACGTCAAAGAAGTATGGGATTCCTTTAATGATTCTTACCTTGGCACTAATACTATGGATAACTATAGTTGGTGCCAACTATCCATCTAAGCTTCTTGCGAATTTCTTATTTAGTATAGAGGGTAGGTTAACCCAATTTTTTGATATGATAAATGGGCCTGACTGGCTCCATGGAGTACTAGTTTTAGGTCTTTATAGGACCCTAGCTTGGGTTGTATCAGTTATGCTTCCACCTATGGCAATTTTTTTCCCCTTGTTTACAATTCTTGAGGATATGGGATATTTGCCAAGGGTTGCATTTAACCTAGACCATTTTTTCAAAAAAGCATGTGCACATGGTAAACAGTGTCTTACTATGTGTATGGGGTTAGGGTGTAATGCCGCTGGTGTTATCTCTTGTAGAATCATTGATTCACCAAGAGAAAGGTTAATTGCTATCTTAACTAACAATTTTGTTCCCTGTAACGGAAGATTCCCCCTTTTAATTGCCCTGTCTACTTTAGCAATCGCTGGCATAAAAGGATTTAGGGGAGGTCTTCTTTCGGTTGTATCAGTTACAGCAATAATTATTCTTGGGATAATTATAACCCTATTAGTATCCTACGGGCTTTCTAAGACTATCCTTAAAGGAATACCATCATCCTTTACCTTAGAACTTCCACACTACAGGATGCCTCAAGTAACTAGAGTTTTATATACTTCCTTGATTGATAGAACAATATTTGTACTAGGTAGGGCAGTTACAGTTGCAGCCCCCGCAGGAATTATAACATGGATTTGTGCAAATGTTTATATTGGGAATTTAAGTATTATTGGTCATATTGCAGGCTTTCTAAATCCTTTTGCTACTCTTATGGGCTTGGATGGATATATCTTAATGGCCTTTATCTTTGGTCTACCAGCGAATGAGATAGTCCTACCAATTTTATTGATGTCTTATCTAGAAACAGGCGTCATGATTGAATTCGATAGTTTGGCATCCCTTTATACTGTCTTAGTAGATAATGGATGGACCATACTTACTCTTTTGAATGTAATGCTATTTTCCTTGCTTCACTGGCCATGTGCAACAACCCTTCTTACTATAAAGAAAGAAACAGGTAGTCTTAAATGGACGATTATTGCTTTTCTTCTTCCTACAATTATAGGTATTGCTGTCTGCATCATAACGGCCACAGTATTTAGGATATTTGGATGGGCATAAAAAATACCGGCAGATATCTAAAGTCTATGTAGGCTTTAGATTATCTGTCGGTACTAATTTTGTCAGAGTTTTATGAAATTAGTGAGTTTAGGTCATCAAAGAAACTTGGATAAGAGATGTTAACACAATCTTGACCAACTATATCAACATCACCTTCTGTCATTAAATTAGCTATAGCAAAGGACATGGCTATTCTGTGGTCATTTTTACTCTCAACCTTGCCACCGAAAAGAGGCTTACCACCCCTTATTATCATTCCATCATCAGTGCCTATAATATTAGCACCTAGGGCTTGTAGGTTATTTACCATAACATCTATACGATTAGTTTCTTTAACCATTAATTCCTCTGCATCTCTAATTGTGGTTGTCCCATCTGCGAAACAAGCCATAATAGCTATAATTGGAAGTTCATCTATAAGTCTTGGTATAATAGAACCGCCAATATCTACACCTTGTAAATTGCTATGTTCTACATAGATGTCTGCAACTTGTTCCCCGTTCCACTCACGGATGTTTTCTAGGGAGATATTTCCCTTCATCTTACGGCAGATTTCAATAATACCATCCCTAGTAGGGTTGATGCCAACATCCTTAATCAAAAGTTTTGAACCAGGTACAATAAGTCCAGCAGCAATGAAGTAGGCAGCAGAAGATATATCTCCAGGTACATTAACTACCTGTCCCTTTAGCCTAGGATTAGGTGTAATGGTAGTGGTATTACCTTCTTGGTTAATACTTGCGCCAAAGTAGTTTAGCGTTATCTCAGTATGGTTTCTAGAAAGGTTTGGTTCTATTACCCTTGTTTGTCCATCGGCATATAAACCAGCTAATAAAATGGAAGACTTAACTTGGGCAGATGCTACAGGTGAAGTATAGCTAATGGCCTTTAGTGGCTTGTCCCCTCTACTAGATATTTCTAGGGGCGGAAGACCGTCTCCTGAAACACTTTTTATCTTGCCATTCATCATACTAAGTGGAGTAATAATTCGGTTCATAGGACGACTTCTAATTGAATTATCCCCAGTTAATACAGAATCAAATCCTTGGCCGCATAAAATACCTGATAGGAGTCTTATTGTCGTACCACTATTGCCAACGTCAATTACTTTATCAGGCTTTTTTAGGCCGTATAGGCCCTTGCCCTTAATGACTACCTTGTTGTTATCAGCATCATTATTAATATCTATTCCCATTTGCCTAAATGCATTAATTGTTGCTATGCAATCAAGTCCTTGGAGAAAATTATAAATTGTTGTAGTGCCTTCTGCTATTGAACCAAGCATGATAGCACGGTGGGATATTGATTTATCACCAGGTACTTGAATACTTCCAATTAGGGGTTTAGTTTTTGTCATATAATCTCTCCTTCGAAGAACTATATTGCATAAATTGCTTATAGTAATTTTATCTTTCGTATATGGTATATTTATAATCTTTAAGTAAATTAATAGCATTAACCATGGCGCTATCTTCATAGAATTCAATTCTTAGGACTCCATCTTGGAATTCTCTATTATGGATAATTCCAATATTTTTAATACTGATTCTATTCTTTGCCAGTAGGGTAGCAACTGTTGCAATAGCACCAGCCTCATCATCGATATCCATGTAGATTTCGAATATTTTCTCTATGATACCCTTACCCTTCTTAGGCAGGGCATTTCTAAATTCCTTTGCAGAGGAAAATGTATTATGAATAAAGGCATTATCTTTATTATCTAGAGCAATTGCAATATCTTCTAGTAGGCTAATATACTGATTTATCAAATCTTTAATGAATAGACTATTTGCTATAGATATGTTTTCCCAAACATCTGGTGATGAAGAAGCGATTCTTGTAATATCACGAAAACCACCTGCTGCAAGGTCTTTCATTAGCTCCCTATCATTCTCTTGGTATTTGACTAAATTAACCAAGGATGCAGCAACGATATGAGGTAAGTGGCTAATAGCAGCTACAATCTTATCATGCTGGTAATAATCTAGTATTATAGGGATTGCTCCAATAGTCTTTACAAGGTTTACCATAAAGTCTTTTTGCCTTTTACTAGTTTGGCTTGTTGGTGTCAATATATAGTAGGCATTCTCAAATAACTTTGGACTAGCATTACTAAATCCTGACTTTTCAGAGCCTGTCATAGGATGGCCACCTATAAAGTTAGACTCTAGGGAATGTTCGCTAACACTTTGGTGTATATTGGCCTTAACACTACCAACATCTGTTATTATACAGTCTTCTTTAACGATTTTTTTAAGACTTGCTAGATATTTTACATTTTGTATTACCGGAGCACAAAGAAAAATCAAATCACATCTTGAAAAGTCATCAAGAGAGTCAGTTACCTCATTCAATACTCCTTCTTTTAAGCCTAGTTCATTGTCTAAACTTAGACTTTCCCTAAATTCATAAGCCATAATACTTATATCAGGATATTTAATACGCATAGCCTTTGCAATAGAACCACCAATAAGACCAAGGCCAATAAATCCTACCGTTAGCTTGTTGAAATCATCCTCTATCATTCTTATCTTCCTCTACTGTAAGCAATAAGTTTCCTATTACTTGCTTTCTTAGATAATTAATTTTATTAGATTTATATTATTGTCAATTTTATATTAAAGAAAATATTATGTCAACACTGCTTAGTTTGTTTGATTTTGGTGATAATTTGATAATAGGTAATAAATCTAAATAATTATTTGTAATTCTAAAGTAGCTTTAAATAGCACAAAACTCAAATAAAAATTAGGAAAGAGAAATTATGCCTGTGAAAAATCAATAATAGTATTGTAAAATTGTTTTAATTTTAGTAGAATATATGCATAGATTCTTTTTAGAAACAAACTTGTATATAAAATTATAATAATATATAGCAAAATAATACTAAATTATAATAAGTAACACATAAACTAGTTGTTGATAGCATAACCGAGCAGGTGTTAACAACTTTATGTTGCTTAATTATATAAAATATGATAATGGAGGAATTGGGTATGAAAGTTTACACATCTGATAAGATTAGAAATGTTGTTGTTTTAGGCCACGGTGGTTGTGGTAAGACAGCCTTAGTAGAGGCTATGGCTCATATTACAGGTATCACTAGCCGTCTAGGTAGAGTTGAAGATGGCAACACTATAAGTGATTATGATAAAGAGGAACAAAAGCGTAAATTTTCAATTAATACATCTATAGTCCCAATAGAATGGGAAGATACTAAGATTAACTTACTAGATGCTCCAGGTTACTATGATTTTGTAGGTGAGGTTCAACAAGCAATGTCAGTTGCTGATGGTGCAGTTATTGTTGTATCTGCTAAGTCAGGTGTTCAAGTTGGAACAAAAAAGGCTTGGGACTTCTGTGAAGAATATAATATACCAAGAATCTTTTTTGTAACAGATATGGATGATGATAATGCAAGTTTCCGTAAAACTGTAGAAGCATTAACAGAATTATATGGCCGTAAGATTGCCCCATTCCAGATTCCTGTAAGAGAAGAAGGAGAATTTGTAGGATTTGTTAATGTTGTTAAAATGGGTGGTAGAAGATTTATTGATGATAAGGGTAACTATGAGAATGTAGATATTCCTGATTATGTTCATGACCACTTAATGGAAAGCCGTGAAGTATTACTTGAAGCAGTTGCTGAAACTAGCGACGAACTTATGGAGAAATACTTCTCAGGTGAAGAGTTTACCCAAGAAGAAATTTCAAGTGCCCTAATCAATAACGTTCATAATGGCACCTTAGTTCCTGTACTTATGGGGTCAGGTATTAGTCCTCGTGGTTCTAATATGCTACTACAGGTAATTAAGAAATACTTCCCATCACCTGCACAACTTACTATTTCAGGTAAGAATCAAGATACAGGTGAAGTATTTGAAGCTAACTATGATGTAAATTTACCTACTACAGCTAAGGTATTTAAGTCTATATCAGATCCTTTCATAGGTAAGTTCTCATTAGTTAAGGTATGCTCAGGTATACTAAAGGCTGATACAGTTGCTTATAATACTACAACCCACGAAGATGAAAAGATTAACAAATTATATGTTCTACGTGGAGACAAGCAAATAGAAGTGAATGAGCTTCATGCAGGAGATATTGGTGCAATAGGAAGACTAAACAATACTAGTACTGGTGATACATTAGCATCTAAGAAGAATCCTATTGAATATGAAAGACCAAGATTCTCTACACCTTATACTTATAAGAGATTTAGAACTGTTAAGAAGGGTGATGACGACAAGGTATCACAAGCCCTAGCTAAGGTCTTAGAGGAAGACCCAACTCTTAAGGTGGTTAACGATACTGAGAATAGACAAACCCTATTATATGGTATTGGTGACCAGCAATTAGATGTTGTAGTTAGTAAGTTAAAGAATATGTTTAATGTTGAAATAGAACTTAGTGAGCCTAAGATTCCATACAGAGAAACTATTAGAAAGACTGCTAAGGTTCAAGGAAAATATAAGAAGCAAAGTGGTGGCCATGGCCAGTATGGAGATGTTCATATTGAGTTTAGTCCATCAGGCGACCTAGAAACCCCTTATGTATTTGAAGAGCATATATTTGGTGGTGCAGTACCAAAGAACTACTTCCCAGCAGTTGAAAAGGGTATAGCAGAGAGTGTATTAGCAGGCCCTATGGCAGGTTATCCTGTAGTAGGATTAAAAGCCGACCTACTTGACGGGTCCTACCATCCAGTAGACTCATCAGAAATGGCGTTCAAGATGGCAACAATTCTTGCCTTCAAGAAAGGTTTTATGGAAGCGTCACCAGTTATTTTAGAACCTATCGTTTCATTAAAGGTTGTAGTTCCAGATACATTTACAGGAGATGTTATGGGTGACCTTAACAAGCGAAGGGGTAGAGTTCTTGGAATGAATCCGATAGATGGTGGTAAACAAGAAATACTAGCAGACGTACCACTAGGAGAAATATATGGATATTCAGCTGACTTAAGGTCTATGACTGGCGGTGCAGGAGACTTCTCTTATGAGTTTGCACGTTATGAACAAGCTCCATCAGATGTGCAAGAGAGAGTTATTGCTGAAAGTAAAAAGGATGAATAATTAACATAATAAGGTGACTTAAGAATATGAAAGGGGATTCTTAAGTCACCTTTTTTACTTCCCCTTAATTATCCTTTGAATAGCAGGCTAAAATAAATGCCTCAAAGATTGCTAATTGGTTATTGTCGAAGGAGTAGAGGTGTTCAGGATGCCACTGGACACCTAAGAGGAAGGTCCTTGTTACAGAGTAGGCAGCTTCTATTATGGAATCTTTGGATTTGGCAGCAGGTTTAAGGTTAGGAGATAAGCTCTTTATAGCCTGGTGGTGGAAGCTATTTACTTTTATAGTTTCCTTTGGAATTATACTCGATAAGAGTGTGTTTGGAATAATATTTATGCTATGAGTTAGGACCCTATCACCAGACTTTTGGTAGTGACATATTGAAGGACTATGTAAATACTGGGTGGTAAGGTCTTGGTAGATGGTTCCGCCTAGAAATATATTGAATGCTTGAAGGCCCCTGCAGACTCCTAACATAGGCTTATCGTGTTTGTAGGCATAGCTAAAGATAGCTTGTTCCATAGCATCTCTTTCGGGTATAACTATTCCCCCTCCCGGAATTGTTTCTTCCCCAAACAAAAAGGGGTCAATGTCTGGACCACCGGAGAATAAGAAACCGTCAATGTGGTTTATGATTTGGTCTAGGTCCTTCTTATCAATTTCTAAGGGGAGTAGGAAGGGAATTCCTCCTGCGGCTTTTATGGCCTTTAAGTAGTTGTTTTGAATTCTAACAAAATTATTATTATAGTCATATTGTGGTGTAATACCTATAATTGGTTTTTTCATTTTTCTACCCTTAACTTGTTCTTTACCTATAAGATATGCAACAAGTGCTTGTAAAAGAAACTATAGTTGGATATAATAATTAAAACTAAGTCTAGGTAAGGGTGAATATAATGTTTAAGAAGTTTTATCCAACTAAGTGGGTTAATTCGATATATAAAGATGTTGATTTTCAAAAGTTGTATGATTTGGGTTACCGTGGAATTATTAGCGATATAGATAATACATTAGTTGAACATGATGCTGATGCTAGTGAAGAAGCAGTTAATTTATACAGGACCTTAAAAGATATTGGTTTTAAAGTCTGTTTTATGTCTAATAATGACGAAATAAGGGTTTCTAGGTTTAATAAAGATATGAATACTTATAGTATTTATAATGCCAAGAAGCCATTAGCAACGAGTTATAATAAGGCTATGGACCTTATGGGAACCAATAAAAAGAATACAATTTTTATAGGAGACCAGATATTTACTGACATTTTGGGTGCTAACAATGCTGGTTTAAAGAGTATCTTGGTAGACCCAATTAGCAAAAGAGAAGAGATACAGATTGTTATTAAGAGATTTTTTGAAAAGATTGTTTTGTTTTTCTATAAGAGATATAAGAGAAAACAAGATAATAGTAGGACAATTAATATTAGCTAACTTTTAATTTTGCTATAATAATTATCAATCAGATTACAAAAGATAAGAGTAAAGCGGGAAGATTTTATGAAGAATATAATTTTTATAGGTTTTATGTGTAGTGGAAAGTCTACTATTGGAAGGAATTTGGCAAAGGAAATCGGTTTTGATTTTGTTGATACAGACAAGTGGATAAGTAAGAAAACCAATATGACTATAGGAGAAATCTTTAGTGATATGGGTGAAGAATACTTTAGACAACTTGAAACTAAAACTATTAAAGAGTTTTGTGGCACATTAGAGAATGCTGTAATATCAACTGGTGGAGGCTTGCCAATTAGACAAGAGAATGTTCCTTATTTAAAGGAATTAGGCACAGTTGTTTACCTTAAGGTATCTAGAGATACAGTTATAGAAAGACTTAATCCTAAGATAGAAAGGCCCTTGCTTAATGTAGAGAACAAGGAAGAACATATAGACAAGCTTCTTACTAAGAGGAATCCCCTATATGAAAAAGCAGCTGATGTTACTATAGATACTAACAATAAGCCCATTTCTGCCATTGTTGATGAGATTAGAAAGCTTTTATCCATATAGCTAGTAGGTGAGAAAGAAGGTTGTGGTCATTATGAAAGTCTTAGTTATTAACGGTCCCAATATTAATTTTTTAGGTATAAGAGAAAGAGAAGTATACGGAAGCAAGGATTATGCTTACCTAGTAAACTTAATCGAGGATAAGGCAAGGAAGGATAACTTTGAAGTAGAAGTTTTTCAAAGTAATCATGAGGGAGATATCATTGACCGTATACAAGCTGCCTATAGTGACGGTACCAGTGGAATTATAATTAATCCAGGAGCCTTTACCCACTATAGCTATGCTATAAGAGATGCTCTATCCTCTATAAGTATTCCTAAAATTGAGGTCCATATATCTAATATTCATAAGAGAGAAGAATTTAGACATACCTGTGTTACAAGTGCTGCTTGTGACGGTCAAATATGTGGACTTGGATTAGAGGGATATATATTAGGAATAGATGCCCTAAAGAATCTTCTTTAGCTAGATAAGTTTAATTAAGGAATAAAAAGTAAAACATGGTATTTTATTTTTTATAAGTTACAAAAAATAGTTGAAAAATCAGTAACTCTAATATAAACTAATGATAATGAATCATAATATTTTGTCGATGTTTCAGATAACATGTTAATTAGAATTTTTATTGTTTTCTGAGAATTGAAGTATGGAATTTTAGGAGGAACATAAATTATGGTATCAGCAGGAGATTTTAAGAATGGTTTAACAATTGAATATGATGGAAGTGTTTATCAGATTATAGAGTTCCAACATGTTAAGCCAGGTAAGGGTGCTGCATTTGTTAGAACAAAGATGAGAGATATCAAACACGGAGGTATAGTTGAGACTTCATTTAGACCACAAGAGAAGTTTGAGCAGGCTCACATTGAACGTAATGAAATGCAATACTTGTATTCAGATGATGATTTGTATTACTTTATGAATAATACAACTTACGATCAAATTGCTATAGACAAGGATGTTATTGGAGATGCATTAAAGTTCGTTAAAGAGAATGATTCTGTTAAGGTTCTTTCTCATAATGGAAGTGTATTTGATGTTGAACCACCAATTAACGTTGAGTTAGAAGTTACACAAACTGAACCAGGCTTTAAGGGTGACACAGCAACAGGTGCTACTAAGCCTGCAATTGTTGAAACTGGTGCTCAGGTCAATGTACCATTATTTGTTAACATCGGTGATATAATTAGTATTGATACAAGAACTGGTGAATATTTAAAGAGAGTTAACTAATAAGTTATGTAAAGGCTAGGGTTGACATATGGTCAACCCCATATTTTTATAAAAATATCCATAAAGTCTTTACTTTTTTTTGAATTTGTACTATGGTAGTTTAAAGTGATAATATGCAACAAAGTATTTTTATTTTTAATATTTGACAAAGTACATAATAAAGTATAAAATTATTTAAATTTTAACCTCTTTTAGAATTAAACTGGTAATACGCTAAAGGTATAAAGGATATGAAAGAGCTTTAATACATATTAAGAAAGGTGGCATTATATGAGAAGTGATGCAGTAAAAAAAGGACCAAGTAGGGCGCCTAATAGGTCCCTATTCCATGCGTTAGGAAGAACAGAAGAAGAATTACAAAGACCCTTAATAGGTATTGTTAATTCATTTAATGAAGTTGTGCCTGGACATATGCACTTAGATAAGATAGTTGAAGCAGTAAAGACAGGTGTCTTAATGGCAGGTGGAACTCCAATGGAATTTCCTGCAATAGCTGTTTGTGATGGGATCGCTATGGGACACGTTGGAATGCACTACTCCTTACCAACTAGGGAACTTATAGCAGATTCAACTGAGGCTATGGCCCTAGCTCATCAATTTGACGCTCTAGTAATGATACCTAACTGTGATAAGAATGTGCCAGGTTTACTTATGGCAGCGGCACGTGTTAATATACCTACTATTTTTGTAAGTGGTGGCCCTATGTTAGCTGGTAGAGTAAATGGTAACAAGACTAGTTTATCTAGTATGTTTGAAGCTGTAGGAGCCCATAGTGCAGGGACTATGACAGATGAAGAATTAGAAGAGTTTGCTAATAGTGTTTGTCCAACTTGTGGTTCTTGTTCAGGTATGTATACAGCTAATAGTATGAACTGCTTAACTGAGGCAATTGGTATGGGACTAAAGGGTAATGGTACCATTCCAGCAGTATATTCCGAAAGAATCCGTCTAGCAAAACGTGCTGGAATGCAGATAATGGAGCTCCTTAAAAAAGATATTAGGCCAAGAGATATTATGACTAAGGAAGCCTTTGAGAACGCCCTTACTGTAGATATGGCTCTAGGTTGTTCAACTAATACAATGTTACATATACCAGCAATAGCCTATGAGGCTGGTATTGAGATAGATTTAGATATTGCTAATGAAATAAGTGCAAGAACTCCTAACCTTTGCCACTTAGCTCCAGCTGGACCGGTATATATGGAAGATTTAAACGAAGCTGGTGGGGTTTATGCAGTTATGAAGGAACTAACTAAGAAGAACTTACTTCATACAGACCTTATTACAGTAACAGGCAAGACTATTGGGGAGAATATTGAATCAGCCAATAACCTAAATAATGAGGTAATAAGGCCGATTGATAATCCTTATAGTGAGACTGGAGGAATAGCAGTATTAAAGGGTAATATTGCTCCTGATACTTGTGTAGTTAAACGTTCTGCAGTAGCACCTGAGATGTTAGTACATGAAGGTCCAGCAAGAGTATTTGATAGTGAAGATGATGCTATAGCAGCTATCTATGGTGGTAAGATAGAAGATGGAGATGTTGTTGTTATTCGTTATGAAGGTCCAAAGGGTGGACCAGGTATGAGAGAAATGCTTAATCCAACATCTGCAATTCAAGGAATTGGTAAGGGTTCTACTGTTGCCCTAATAACAGATGGACGTTTCTCTGGTGCTTCAAGGGGGGCATCTATTGGCCATGTTTCTCCTGAAGCAGCAGTTGGTGGACCAATTGCACTTATAGAAGAAGGAGATATTATTCAAATTGATATAAATAATAATACCTTGAATGCTAAGGTATCAGATGAAGAACTTAAGGAAAGAAGAAAGAAGTGGAATCCTAAGGAACCTAAGATAAAAACAGGCTATTTACGTAGGTATGCTTCAATGGTTTCATCAGCTAATAAAGGTGCTATCTTAATGGTACCAGAAGAAAAGTAGAGGTGATATAGATATGGAAATGACAGGGTCCCAAATTTTACTTGAATGTTTAAAGGAACAAGGTGTAGATACCATTTTTGGTTATCCAGGTGGAGCAGTCCTTAATATTTATGATGAACTTTACCGTCAACAAGACCAAATTAGACACATTCTTACTTCTCATGAGCAAGGAGCTGCCCATGCAGCAGATGGATATGCCCGTACAACTGGTAAGGTTGGTGTTTGTTTAGCTACAAGTGGTCCAGGTGCAACTAACTTAGTAACCGGAATTGCAACTGCATACATGGATTCAGTACCCCTAGTTGCTATAACAGGCAATGTATCAGTAGACTTGTTAGGAAAGGATAGTTTTCAAGAAGTCGATATTGCAGGCGTAACCATGCCAATAACAAAACATAACTTTATTGTTAAAGATGTTAAAGACTTGGCTCACACTATTAGAAGAGCATTTCATATAGCAAGAAAAGGCAGACCCGGTCCAGTCCTTGTAGATATTGCTAAGAATGTTACAATTAATAAGGCTGAGTATGTTAGAGAAGAAATAAAATTTGAAGAACCAGTTAAGCCAGAGATAAAAGATTCTTATATTAGTAAAGCCATCAAAATGATAGAAGAAGCCAAGCAACCAGTTATTATTTTAGGTGGGGGAGCAGTAATATCAAATTCTAAAAATGAAATCTTAGAATTTGTTAATAAGGTTCATGCTCCAGTAACAGATACTCTTATGGCAAAGGGTGCCTTCCCAGGGGATAACCCCTTATACATGGGTGGGGTAGGTATGCATGGAACTAAAACTTCCAACCTAGCAGTAACTAACTGCGACTTACTAATTGCAATTGGTTCTAGATTTAGTGATCGTGTAACAGGTAATACTAGTAAGTTTGCTAAGAAGAGTAAAATACTTCACATAGACATAGACCCAGCAGAAGTAAATAAGAACATAGATGTTTATCATTCCATAGTTGGAGATATGAAGGATGTTTTAAAGTTCCTAAATAAAAAATTAGACCAACAAGACCATTCAGACTGGATAACTAAGATACAAGAGAGTAAGGCTATGTATCCACTTAAATATAATAAGGATATTTTAACTGGTCCGTATATTATAGAGAAGTTATATAAACTTACTAATGGCGATGCTATAATTTCAACTGGTGTAGGTCAACATCAGATGTGGTCTGCACAGTTTTATAAGTACAAGAATCCTAGGACCTTTATCACCTCAGGAGGCCTAGGAACTATGGGATATGGTCTTGGTGCATCCATAGGGGCTCAGATAGGCAATCCAGATAAGCAAGTTATTAATATTGATGGCGATGGATGCTTTAGGATGACTATGAATGAACTTGCTACAACTTCTAGGTATAACTTGCCCTTAATTGAGCTTATACTTAATAATGGAGTACTTGGCATGGTTCGCCAATGGCAAGACTTATTCTATGGACAAAGATACTCTCAAACAAATCTAGGAAATAACGTAGATTTCGTAAAGTTAGCAGAGGCAGTTGGTGTTAAGGGACTTCGTATAACTAAGGTAGAAGAAGTTGAGGATGTACTTAAAGAAGCTTTAGCCCATAGGGGTCCAGTACTTATAGATTGTATTATAGATAGTGATGATAAGGTATGGCCTATGGTAGCTGCTGGCTCACCAATTGATGAAATTATTACGGAAGAAGATATCAATAGATAAGATATTGATATAAGGCTAGTTGATATGTAAGGAGTTGTGTATAGGATAGGCTGTACGCAACTCTTACTTGTTTAAAAAAAGTTTCAAGGCCTTAGCTACGTATTTGAATGTCTTAAAGTATTAACTTTAAGGAGGAATGGAATGAACATAAAGAATATACTGCTAATTGGAGCAGGTTTTATATGTCTAGGTTTTGGTGCGGTAGGAACTGTTTTTCCTATTCTTCCAACAACGCCCTTTGTTTTGCTAGCAGCTGCTTGCTTTTCTGTAGCAAGTCCTAAACTACAAAGCAAGCTAAAGAAAAGTGAATTCTTTAGGCAGTATATAGAGTACTATGAAAATAATACTGGAGTTCCAAGAGAAACAGTAAGAAAATCAATAATTATTGTTTGGATTGGCTTAATCATCTCCATATTACTTGTTAGAAAGCTATGGGCTACGTTTTTATTAACAGCTATTGGTGTAGGGGTTTCTATTTATTTAAGAAGCCTAATAAAAGAATAAAAGTAAAGCATGTTTAATATAATTAATAAAAGGAAGGCAAGCCATGGCCTTCCTTTTTAATAAATATGAATAAAATTTATAAAGAAAACATAAATAGTTATTACTTGACATAAATTTCACTAAGTTTTATAATGTATCTAATTAAAGTGGTATAGTGTCAAAATGTTTTATTATGTGAGACTCACCATTAAATTAACAGAATGCTCATTCAACATATTAAGGAGGATTAAAAATGGGAAGAGTATATAATTTTTCAGCAGGCCCAGCGGTTTTACCCGAAGAGGTTTTACAAGAAGCATCTTTAGAAATGCTTGATTATAATAATACAGGAATGTCTGTTATGGAGATGAGTCATCGTTCGGGGGCATATCAATCTATTATAGATGAAGCTGAACAAGATTTAAGAGACTTAATGAACATACCAGATAACTATAAAGTACTGTTCTTACAAGGGGGAGCATCCCAACAATTTGCAATGGTTCCTATGAACCTTATGAAGAACAAGGTTGCAGACTATATAATTACAGGTAACTGGGCAAAGAAAGCCTACCAAGAGGCTTCAAAGTATGGAAAAGTTAATGTAATCGCTTCTTCA
>JAAYRG010000213.1 GCA_012518885.1 Clostridiales bacterium
ATGTACCAGATGATATAGCTGTGTATTGTTCTGCTGTTACTGTGTTACCTAGGTATTTGCCTCTATAAATGCTATTTTTTGCATCTGCATTACCTGTGAATAGAGACGCGTAATCTGCCAAGTGCGACTTAAAGGCTGCTAGATTAGGAATTACATTAAACAAGCTAGTCACACTTTGTAGGTTGATTCCATCTATAGAAACTCTGTATAAAGGGAAGTCTCTTTGTGTTCCGCCAACTTTCAAATCTTCTTGTATTATTTCCGGATCAGTTGCTGTTGTACCCGGTGTACCTTTTACTACTTCAAGACTAATGCTTTCAATACCCGTTATTGTATTTTTTTGATACCTGGCTACAATTAAGTCATTTCTCTTTTGGCCTGGTGTCCCGTTGTCAATCGTAACTTCATTATAATCATTGGCTCTTATTCTAGCTTGGTGACCCTGTATTACTAAGTCGCCATCCATGATCCTTACTGTGTTATTATCAACAATAGTTGCAGCAAATTTATTTCCTACTTCTAATACATAGTCATCTGCTCCAAGTATTCCACGATACAAACTTGCATCATCAGCACTTGTAACATGATTTTCACCTGTATATCCTGTGATAATTTCCATACTCATATTAATCACCCACCTTATATTCTATTTTTACTATATTATTATTAATTCTTACTATCTTTTGAGTAATAGGTCTATCTATTGATATTCCAGTAACTTCTTCTTTACCTTTGATAATATCTCCTAGTTCAAGTTCCATATTTTCTACATTAGCATCTATAGATTTACTATCCATCAACTCTCTAAGCCTTTCTACTCCACCCTTCCTAAGTTCTTCAATGCTTTCTGCTGAAGAATAATCATAGATTGCTACAACCTCGTCTATTCCAGTGTAATATTGGGTATTTCCTATTTCTCCATCTTCATCTACATATAAATGTATAACCTGCCTATCAGCTAATTCACCTTGCCCTAAACAAATCAAATGATTAACTTGATTTTGTTTATCCTCTGCTATAAATTGTATTTTAGTATCAGATGAAAACTCTATTAAGTCTGATTTATCTTCTATCACTTCTGCTGATACTTCTACATATCCATTTACATATCTGATTTTCAATCTAGCATTTTTAGTTCTTAACATTGAATTAAGGCCATTTAAAAGGCTTGTGTATCTATTAAAGCTATAGTTAGATATGTTTATGCCGGATAAACTTTCATCTGCCTTAAATAGATGATTAAGGCCTACATAATCAAGCATATCAGCTATTATAGTATTAGCATCACCACTAACTACATAATAATCATCACCAGGCAAGGGAGATATGATTTTACTATCCAACATCCCTCTAAAGGTTCTACCCTGATAATATATTTTAGATGCCCTAGTATCAGATTTAATAATGTCTACAATTCCACCATATTCAGTGCCTTCTATATAAAACATATATCCATGTCTTAACTTATGATTAAACTTTCCAACTACTATTTCAAAGTCATTGTCTACCCCAATATCCATGTCAAGACTATAATTAAGGAGGATGCCTAGTTCCTTTTTGTTTTTATCCATATAGACTAAATCCACTTAGGCTCACTCCTTTCCTCAATCACTATAATTTCAAATGTAAAAGTTTCATCCCAGGATACAGAACTACTCCCGGGACTAATCTTTTTAAAAATGTTATATGCTCTATCTCTTTTATGGAATTCATTAACTGTTTCACCATTAACCTTAGTTTTTATTATAGTTTTGTCCTTGGTATCTATAGTTAGATATTCGCCTGCTAGTAACTCTGTGTTCACTTTATATTGATGTCCTTTTATATAAATAGTTGGATTGGAGACTGGCCCATATATAATTAATTTAATATCACTATCTATAAAATGATTATTTGTTATATCTCTAGCACCTAGATTGTTAGAATATCCATAGGGATAGTCATAATTATAAAAAGACCTTTCGCTTTGTCCTTCATCGCTAGGCTTGAATAAGTTACTCGTTTCTTTTATCCAATAAGGTTCATCAGATACTATAGATATAGTCTTATATAGTAGTTCCTTACTGTGTAAATATTCACTATTGGCCCCTTCTACAATAAAACACTTATAATAATAATCACCGATAATAAATTTGCCTTTTTTGTTCATCAATACATCTTTTTCAAAGATTTCAAAGATTTTATTCTTTTCTTTTATGCCTTCTTCTTCTGTTCTTGCATTAATAATAATAGGTAGGGATTTAGTGGCTAGAGTTCTCCTAAAGTTGGCTATTTGATTAAAGTCTGTGTCATATTCCCAGGAGTAATCTCTTAAATCATTGTAGTTAGCAAAGATAACTCCATCTCCAAATTCAACTACTTCATTTTGGTTATTAATATATTTAATCTTTTCAATCAAAAGGACCTCACCAACCTTCCTAATTCCCTATCATTCCAATCTATTTTAGTAGTTTTCATCATTTCTATCATAATAGACAATAGCCTTATTACTTCGCCTAATTGCTTAGTAGATACATTGTCGATCTCACTCAGCCTATCAGCTATAGCATCAGCCATTGGCATCATGTGCTTACCTTCTAAAGGTACTATGCCTTCTGTCCCTGCTTCTCCGCCACCAAATAAAGTATTACCCATGCCACCAAACAAGGTTGGACTTTGCATTACCCCACCTTTAGCAAACCATTTTAAGCTAAATTTTGGTACAGATGGAGGCACTAAGCTAAACTTTCCACTTATGGATATTTTAGGCAACTTTAACTTTGGTAAACTCCATGAAAAGTTAAAGAAACCTTTTATTTTGTCTATAGCATTTTTAAC
>JAAYRG010000214.1 GCA_012518885.1 Clostridiales bacterium
CCAACTATTGCAAAAGAGCCCTAAAATATTCAACTCTGCACTTATCCTCGGTTTGTTGCTTTTTGTAATCCATATGTCGCTGCATATGTAGCTAATGCATTCCCATGTTTTACCGTTCGTATATCTTATTAAACTCTATTTCTCTACTTAATGCATTACTTATATCATTTATAAAGCTTTAATAAAAGTTATTAATTGATCTTTCGTATACATACGACAGCCCTTTTCTAACATCTTCCTATATAGCCTTTAAAACCTGCAATATCTGTATATTATATCAGTTCATTCTAGATTTTTTTAATGAATATTATTTATTTAACATTGCTCAAATGGATATACTTATCCCAAACCCTTATTTCATTTTCCGTATCATAAATACCCGTTACCATATATGTAATCGGATAATCGCTTGGTATATCTCGGATAGCCACTCGATAAGGTACAGTCACCTCATCCTTATACTCATGTTCTTCAAAGTAAAAGCTTAATCTGTCAAATCTATGCTGTATACGGTCTTCCGGTAACTTGTTAATTTGAGATGTATAGAAACTATAAATAATATAAGTTAATCCCGTTTCTTCAAATTCAAAGTCCTTTGTAGCTATCCAATACAACTTATCCATATATTGATACACATACATTCCTGCATCTTTCTGATAAAGATAAAGTTGTCCATTATCAAATACTTCTCTCAACAATTCCGATTCTATATCCATGTCTGGCTTATCGAATTCATTAGGATTATAAGCATAGAGTTCTTCATTATATATATAACGTTGTGCAGATACGGTCCTTCTAGTCTTCTTAGTATCGGTATTATTATTGTTATAATCTACATTAATAATAATCTCATAAATCTCGTCCTTATCTAACTTATCGCTACTTGCTGATGCAACAAATCCGGAATTACTATAATCAAATTCACAATCATAGTATGAATTTACATCATATCTTTCAATTTGCTCTGTGTCGAACCATACCTCTTGCCCAGTATCTACATTTCGTAAAAACACAGAGATTGAACTACCAATAGAGTTGTTATCTAACTTAAAAGCATACCCTTTCAGTATTATATCATCATCCTCGATACTAATATTTTCAATTGAATTAATTAACTTAATATCATCTACAATAGTATATTCACGTGATATAATCTCATCTAGAGTTTTATTAATAATTATAAAGATTACAATAACTATAGAACTTAATATAAAACATACTAATAGTTGCAACTTAAAACTATCTTTCACTTTAGATAATATACTAGGTTTTTTTTGATTATTTCTCATCGCACTCACCTCTGTTTATCAATTCTACCATGTCTCAGTTATTAATATTTTATATTAGATATTACCTTTCTAACAATTTTTAACAATCCTAGTTTAATAGCAACCCACTTTATTACTGATTTAAATTTATTCATAACTAATTTAACTGTAAATTTGTCAGTGCAATACTTTTTAACCAATATATCAAATGGTAAAGAATTACGATCCGCAAAAAATTTTTCTCTATTGATATTTGGTTTTGCAGGTGTAATTGCGGCTGAGTTATACTTTATTGCCTGATGAATATCTACTTCTTTATATGTCATTTTATCAAATATCTCATTAATTATATCTCTACCAATATGACTATTAATAAATATTAAAGATGTGCCCTTATCATCATCCATCTCTGGTAATATATTTTGAATTCCCCAGAAATCCGCAAGGGTAATATCACTTTGTCTATTCAATGTTTTAAAATTACATCTATAACAAGACGGTCGTAGGCAAACATCCTTTAAAAATGCTCTCATATATAAATCCTTACGTAAATTTTGTCTATACTCTGTATTATTCCTATATAAAAATGATACAGAGTATCGTTTCCAGCCTTCATCCTTTTGCCTGAAATTGATTTTCTTAACTGGTGAGCCAACTTCATTTTCACGAAATTTAACATACTTACTCCATACATCTGGAGAAGGTACACCATGACATATAATATCAATAGTTATCAAATTGGTATGTCAACACTAAACTAGACAAATTTTTTAAGGTACATTTGCTTATCAAAGTATCATTAATAATAAGTTTATTGAACAAAATTTGGTTGATGCCGCTTGTCACTTTACTTGGAGCCTGGATAGGCTATACTAAATAGGACAGTTTTTCTCCGAACATGATATAATAAAATTATTGGAGGAGAAAGACATGTCAAAAAAATATTATGAGGAAAATTTCAAGAAACAAATTGTCAAAATATATA
>JAAYRG010000215.1 GCA_012518885.1 Clostridiales bacterium
ACCATACCACCCTAGATATAATACATAAAGTTATTACTTGCATCCTTGTACTCATTTACCAAGTCTTCAAGAGTAATACCATCAATAATTTCATATACCTTACTATCGACCTTATCCCAAACATATCTATGAATACAGTCTTCTATGGGATTTTCTTGAATATCTAGGTCACTGCTAACTACCGATAAGTCTCCTTCTAGAACCCTTAATACATCACCAACAGTAATGTTTGATGGTTTGTCTGCAAGGTAATAACCCCCTTGGGCCCCCTTGGTACTACTGACTATACCAGCATTTCTAAGGCTAGAGAACACTTGCTCCAGATAGTTTTTAGAGATGTCTTGCCTTTCTGCAATTGTTACTAAGGGTACATTTTGTCCATTTGAGTTAAGAATCAAATCTATAATCGCTCTTAGACCATATCGACCTTTGGTTGATACTTTCAAAGGATCATCTCCTTCCAATGTATATTAAACATATCAAATTACTAATAAAAATATATATTAATAGCTACCCCTTGTCAAGTTTATAAGTTGCCTAAACTGGCTATAGTCTTTTAAATATAAAATTATTATGACTTTTAATAAACCTATTGACACAAGACTGTATTATGCATATAATACAGTTACAACCGTATTACGTAAGTAGTACAGTTAAGGTTTATAGTTGAGGAGCTGGTAATATGGTAGTGGATTTTTCGAAATTAGAATTAAATAAACTCATCCCTATATATCTACAGATAATTCGGCATGTAAAGATGGAGATATTAGCTGGGAATGCACAGGATGGTTTTGAGATGCCATCTAGGAGAGTACTATCAACACTCCTTAGTGTAAACCCTAATACAGTACAAAAAGCTTATAAGCAAATGGAGGAGGAAGGACTTATTATCTCTTACCCTGGCTCTAAAAGTATTGTAGTTGCTAATGAAGAAAACATTATTAGAATTAGACAAGAGCTTATATCTGATGAGGTTTTATCGTTTATTAAGTCTGCAAGGGCTATGGGTTTTACCCTAGACCAGGCAAAAAATGTGCTAGATAAATATTGGGATTATAAAGGCAAGGAGGTTGATTAGTATGGTTTTTTATAGAAGACTTACTTCAATAACTAATGTTCTTTGGGCCTATACATGGAAGTTGTTCCTTCCAGTATTAGCCTTATTAGGGTTTAGTCAAGGTTATTTCTTGTATAGTAATCTAAAAGATGCAAACTATGAGAACCTATATGATACTAGTAGGTATTTATATAGTAGTGATATGGAGTTAAAGCCATGGTCACTACGTTTTGAAGAGATTCTTGCAAGAAGCCATGTAAAGGGTATTTTTATTCTTGCCTTAATTATAACGATTATAATTCTTATTAGTATTTCCTTAAGGCAAAAGCTTGTATCAAAAGTTGAGTACACTTACCTTAGGTTGCCAGTTTCAAAATATACATGGTTCTTTACCAATGCATTTTATGGGATCTCAATCCTTGCTATCCTATTTGCTTTTCAGTTAATTGTAATACTTATAGGATATAAGATGTACCTGTATTTTGTGCCAGAGGAAGCAGTTATGACCCAGGGCTTATTTCTAGCATTTGCAAGATGGGAGTTTTTATATGATTTCTTCCCTATTATTAATCCCTTTAAGATAATTACTAATATCATATTGATTATTCATACGGGTCTTATTATAGCTCATGTCAATATGGCTGTATTACTTAAGAGCAATCGTCGTTTCAGCCATGTTGTTGGATTATTACCTTTTTTATTTAATAGTTACGAAGGAATAGGTGGATTTATATTTCTAGTAGTTGTAGTTGTCCTTATTGATTGGTGGATAGTCACTTCTTACCCACTTATGTTTAAGGAAGTAGATAAGGAGGAGGATAGGGTTGAATATGGGCAAAATTAAGAAGCTTGAGCAAGTTAAATACAAGGTATTTTTGGTTCTTATTATATTTCAAGTCACCATTAGCCTCCTTTCTTTCCTTGCTATAAAAAGTGAGATTCATAGTCAAAAAGAAAAGTTTGGAACAGTAATGACTGCACCTAGCCTTGCTGATATTATCAATTACTTGAGATTATTTAATATCTTTTATATTATTATTGGTTTGCTTACTATATTACCTGGGATTTTCTTATACCAGTATTTTTTAGGGAGCAAGAGTATTTATACCATGCTTCGTTTACCAGGGAAGTATTCTAGGTTGAAGTTTTATATAGGTCAAGTAAGGTTTTCAATAAAAGGAATACTTGAGTTATGGTTTATTCAATTACTACTACTATTTGTGGTCTATTTATTATATATCTTAATAATACAAAGAGAGAGCATTATAGAGAACCATTGGTATAGGTTTTGGGAAGCGAATTATATAAGCATGATTTATCCCTTTACTAGGTTATGGGACTTTATTCCCCTAGTATTTATGGAGGTCTTGTTAGCTAATATTAGTATTCTACTTGTACTAATTGAGAGAAGTAGGAAGAGGTCTATATTAGCAGTTATAGGGATTATTTTATCTGTTGCTGGAATTTATAGTTATAGTACAGGACTATTACATAGCTTATGGATTGTACCAGTAACAGGAATATTATCTGTGGCGATTAGTGTTTTTTATATTTACAAAGTTGAGATTGTATAGGAGGGATAGGAATGCTTAAGTGTGAAAATATTTATAAAAAATATGGGAGTGTTGTAGCCCTAGATGATGTTTCCCTAGAGTTTAGGCCTGGAGAAATAGTTGGATTACTAGGGGAAAATGGAGCAGGTAAGACTACATTAATGAAGACTATTTTATCTTATATTAGGCCAAATAAAGGAAGGGTTACCCTTGATGGAGAAAAGATAGGCCCAAACAATATAGATAGAATTGCATTTGCGACAAGTGAGCACTCATTCTTTGGAGGCTTAGATGCCTTGGAGCATAAGGCTTTTTACCATATGCAGTTTGAAAGATTTAATGAAAAAAGATTTGATTCCTTATTAGAGTTCTTTGAACTGCCCAAAAAGACTAAAATTAAGAATTTTTCCACAGGACAGAAAAATCAATTTGAAGTTATCCTTGCCCTCTCTCAAGGTGCTGACTATATATTAATGGATGAACCCTTTGCAGGTAATGATATATTTAATAGGGAAGACTTTTATAAAGTACTTCTTGGGATTTTAGATGATAATGAGTGCTTGATTTTATCAACCCACTTAATTGAAGAGATTAAGAACTTCATAAGCCGAGCTGTTCTTCTCCATAAGGGGCAACTAATTGGTGATGTAACAACATTAGAACTAGATGATAAGAATATTGATTTAATGGAATATATGAGGAAGCAGTATTCCTACAGGTCAGATAGGGTTATTGAAACCTTAATGAAGAATGAAAAGTAAGGATGGGGCGTGAGTATATGAGGAATATTCCTATATGGTTTGTAATTTTTCTTGGTCTTACCCTTTATTGTGTTATTGCTTTAGGTTCTATATATGATGAGAAAGATAAGATAACCTTTATGGAAGAGACTCTCCAAGGAGATATTATGGCTATGGATGGTCTTGAACTTGACATAGATTATTGTGATTATAATTATTTGTGGTGGGATATTAATGTATCATATAGTCAAGGTATGGAGGCAGATGTTAGTTTTAAGCCTCTTTATGAACGATATAGTGGTAACACTATTAAAAATCAAGTGATTATAGTTGGAGATAGTGTATATGACGAACTTAATAAAGTTTTTGAAGAAATGGGTAATGGTATAAAGGAAATTAAGATTTCGGATTATATAAGTTATATGTCTATGAATTTTGCAGTTTCTTTCGATGATTTTCGAAGATATGAGTTTGAAGGAGATAACGATTTATACAAGATAAAAGTTCCTGAATCCGCAGTTGCTATAATAGAGAAGGAGCACAATTCTTATGGTGTGGAGATAAGAGATATTCCATATGTAGGAAGAGATTTACCTAGTGTAGTAATTGGTGATAGGATGTACTTTACTATACCTAACCTAGATATGGCTAACATGGCTTTATATCAAGGAATAGATTCTAATGATTTAGAATATGAACTAAAGTCAGGGATATTATCGATACCTGTTGATAAAAATAAGAAAGATGATATCTCCTATAATGAAATAAAGGCTCATTATCCATTAGAGCTAAACCAAGATTCTAATCAATATATTATTGGAATGGAATATATTACAGAAGAAGGTCTAATAGTACTAGTTACCCTAGAAGACAATAAGATATACGGACACCTATTTGACCCTAGTAGGGATTCCCTTATTATCAAGAAGGAGATTAGCCAAATACCAGAAGATAAGATGTTAAGATATGCTTTTATGAATTCCCAGGATAATTATTTACTAGTTCACTATAAATACGGTAAAGAGGTACAGTCCTTTGAAGAGGTGGATTATAATTACCTAGTAGAAACCTATGAGATCAAGAATAATGATATAGTAAAGATAATGGGAAACGATTATCTTAATAAACTAGATAGTAAGTACAAAGAATACTGGTATGTTGACTTTAATGGACTCTATTATGCAGATAATAAAATGTACCTTGTAGGAAGAGACCAAAGGGGTGTGGGAGAAGCAAATACAGGCTTACTCCTTATGGGATTAAATAATGAAGATATTTTATACTTTGGAAGTTTAAATAATAGTATGATGGAAGACTATACTATTGCAACTACTAGCATTGATGAACCTTTATTAGTACGTGGTATGGACCGTACAATTGAGAGTTTTAATATCGGATTTAGGTAGAATTTAAGTGAGTCTTGCTAATATATATGGATTTGAAATTAAGAAATATAAGAGCTAATTATAATTATAGAAGCATATATAATATATTACTTAATATGTAAAAGAGACTAGGGCTTAAGGGTCCTAGTCTTTTTTGA
>JAAYRG010000216.1 GCA_012518885.1 Clostridiales bacterium
CCATGTTGGAAGAAGGGAATAAATTAGCAAAAAGTGATGCTAAATCAAGCGAAATTCAAATGAGAAGTGGTTCTAGTCTTGGGACATATGGAGATATTTTGGTGAGTTTAATAATTAATTCAGGTAGTGTTGGATTTGCTGGACATGCAGCCATCGTTTCGTCAAATAGTTTGAAGACAATTGAATCATATGCAAAAAGTTGGAGTCCAATAAACAAGGATGGAGTACAATATTATGATAATGCTTGGAATAACGAATCTGGAGCTCTTTTAGTGAGGCCGATAGGGGCTACAATTTTGCAGTATAACGCGGCAGCATCTTATGCGGCTAATCAGGTTGGGAAAGCATATAATTGGATTTTTACTGATAAATATACAACAGATAAATTTTATTGTAGCCAATTAGTGTGGAGAGCATGGTTAAACCAGGGAATCAATTGTGAGACAGGATCAATTCCAAATGCTATTATAGCTCCTGCTGACCTGGTCAATTCATCAAACACTTATATTGTTAAGCAAGTTCAATAATAGGAAAGAACAAAGCTGTAGTGTACTATAGTATATTTCCAGTTATAAGAGGAAAGGATTTGCTTATGAAAAAAATGATAGTAGTTGGGCTAAGCCTAATCTTGGGACTAATAATGGCTGCGGTATTATTGAACTACTTATTGCATAAAGAAAAAGAAGATGATTTTGATAGAAATATAGAGTATTACATCATAAGTTCGAACATGCTAGATAAATCGGGAGCGTTGATTGGGATAGATGTTAATGGAGATTTCGTTAGTAAGAAAGAAATGAAAATCCAAGATGTCACAAAGTTTAATTATAATAATAATATTTTCATAGCTGGAGGAGTTAGGTCTAATAACAACTTAATCATTAAAGCTGATGGAAGTTATGAACGTTTTTTTCTTCTGGATAATCCTAACTATTCAGGGGTAACATCTATAAATATACAAAACGAAGAAATAATTGCTGTAATGAACGGAAATGTAGAAGGTGATACTTATCAGAATCTATTTGTTGCTCAAGATATAAATGGCAAAATGATTCAAAAAAAGATAATCGATATATATTCTTCTGATTTATGCTACGAAGATGATACTGTGTATATTGTAGGCTCGTATTTATCTGTAAAAAATGATACTTGGAGTAGTAAAATAATAAAAATAGACAAGAATAATTTAGAGCTAGAAGAGAAAATCTTTGATAAGAATACAGAATATAGAAGTATGTTAATATCTGCAGATAAAATATATTGTTTAGGAATATCCACAAAGGATCAACGAGGCAGTATAGATATACTAGATAAAAGAACATTAGAAAGACTGGATAGCTTAAATTATAATAGCGAAATAAGCGCAATATTCACAGTAAATGATAGCTTATATGGCGTGGTTAATAATGAGATTCGTGAAATCAAAGAAGGAATTTTGCTTAGTAGTGAATACACATTGCCTGAAAATACATATGTATCAAGTTATTTAGGAGACAATAAGAGTGTTCATATCTATTCCAGAAATGATGTCATATATGAAGAAAACGGCAAAGCTCACATGGGGTATATTATTAAATATAATATGATCATACCTTCTCCCTTCCATCAAAACAGGAACTTTTTTAGCTTCATTCTTTTTGCCACTATAATTAATAATATACCCCATGTGAGCTTTGCCGTTTTCTTCATATATGA
>JAAYRG010000035.1 GCA_012518885.1 Clostridiales bacterium
AATTATATGAAGATACCATTAGTTGAAAAGGCCTTTATTTTCCCAACTAGTGGTTGTTTTTTCACTCAACCAGTGGTTGAAACCCTTGGTTTTAGCCGATTACCTTCTCAAACCTAATCAAACCTTCTCCTAGTTCTCTTAGGGCATTTTCTTTTAGACTATAGTAGGTCTTCCTATCATGAACCTTAGGTTCAATAAAGTCAGCATGAAATAGTATGGACAAATGATGAGATATTGAGGCTGAACTTAGGTCCATCTTCTCGGCCAGTTCTTTTACATAGTAAGGCCTCTTAGAAAGGTGACATATTATCTCAAACCTAATGTCATCACCTATGGCCTTACATTTTTCTATTAACTTCTCTCTTGAATCTTCAAAGGATAAGGAGTAGGCTTTGAGTTCCATTAGAAGTATCCCTAAAGTAAGCTTTGTATTAAGTTCTGTTCCAGTAGTAACCCTGAGGGCTCCACCATTATATTTAACGCAGTTAAACCTAACTATAACTTCGTCTGAGTAGTACTCCTTTAGAGATGTTATCTTAGACATTTCAAATATATCATCATAGTCTTCTCTTTCTTTATAGTAGTCAACTGCCCTATTAAAGCGAGGTTCTACTAGATGATAATGCCTTTTTACTATCTCTTCACAAGTCCCTAGCTTTTCTTGAAAGTCCTTATAAATTCTTTCAGTCTCTATATAAATCTTTAGAACCTCTAGTTTCTTGTCTGCTGAGTAATCGGTGTTATTTATTAATTCAAAAATATCCTCTAGTTTTATATCTATTTCATCTTGCCAACTTGACTCCTTAAAAAGGTTTTCTACTAGTGACTCATATTCTCCATCAAGGTGGCCTGCATTAGAATATATATCTTCAAAAATTTCTAGGTTCATACGTAGAAACATAGAAAGGTCAATTTCTTCAATACTTGATACCTTACAGTTTTGAGACCAGGAAAATAGATAATCTGATTTAAAAATATCCTTATCTTCTGTTCTAGTAATTTCATACCAAAACTTATCTCCTTTAAATAAGGGAACGGCCTCTTCTAGTATATTAATTTGAAAGTTATAAATATCCTCAAATTCCTTGTCTATCTCCTCTACTGACTTTTTAAATCCTTCTTCATTACTAACAAGATGAAAGTCTTCTTTTTGGAAGTCACCTTCCCACTGGGCAGCCTTTATAGCTAACTGTACGGCCTCCTCAAAGAAATTGGGCTTGTCGCTTAGCTTAACTTTGTACTTATTATTCATCTTATACCCCCTGTTTTCATTTACTGTTTTGTCCTTGTCTAATTCCTTTGTTTTAAAGCTTCTTATCTTTTTATTAGTTTACACTTAATAAGTTACTATTGAATAATTTATCTTTACATTGTCTACTGTTAGAAATAATTTTTACACAGCATTAAAATTTTATTTGTTACCTAATTTAATCTTATCACATGTTATAATTTTGTCAATTCCTGAATTAAAAATATTTTTAATCCTAAGTTTTAATCTTCCAGTTATCAAAAATCAATAAAAAAAGTACCCAAGTCCATTTTTTCTAACCCAATGTGATAAATCTAGATTCTTAGATTTAACTACATAGGTAGAAAATAAAATGGACCGAGTACTTATATTCTATAACCTTAAAATGCTTAGATTAAGATTTCTAAAAAAAAGACCACCAAGCAACATGATACAGATACCTTAAAAAGGCCTGCTCCAAGCCAGGCAAGTATGATACCTACTCCAAAAGCAAGGGCACCAGCAAGGGGCGAGCCTGTAGCTTCTATAATTGCTGGAAAGGTCATTACAGCAAGGGTAACATAGGGTACATAGTAAAGGAAGGACCTTAAAAACTTGTTATTAATCTGCTGTCTAATGAGTGTCAAAGGAAGAACCCTTATCAAATATGTAACCGAAGCCATTATTAGTATATATATGTAGGCATTATCCTTCATCTTCTTCAACTACCTCTTCTTTTATTGGAAAGAGTATTGCGGCAAGAGATGCTAAAACTAGGGTCAAGATAATTATCCTAGTTCCGTTAGAGATATTCTTAAACATATCTAGCCTTGAAACAATGAAGCTTGCTATAAAGCTTACTACTATTAGAACTGCTACAACCCTATCCTTCTTAGCTTGCAGTACAATAACTGCTAAGAACATGCCATATAAGGCAACGCTTAGGGCACTGACTACATTAGAAGGTAGTATATTCCCAGCCATTATCCCTATTGTAGAACCTGCTGCCCAAAAGGGAATTGTTGTTACCATAGCCCCATAAAAGTAAAAAGGATTTAGCTTGCCCTTTCTAGATATAGATATACCAAAGAGCTCATCGGTAATATCAAAACCTATAAGTAAACGATGGCCTAGGGGTGTATCTAGTGATAACTTCTGACTTAATGAACAACTCATTAAAAAATACCTAGCATTGGTTATCAGGGTTACTATCATCAGTTCAAAGTATGCACCCCCTGTTGCAATAAACAAATAAAGGGCGTATTGGCCTGCTGATGCATTTATTAATAAACTTGATATAAGTCCTTCAAGAGGTGTAAGTCCTGCATTTCTTGCTGCTATCCCAAGGGAAAAGGAAACAGCAAAGTAACCAAGGCCTATAGGTAGGCCATCCTTCATTCCTTCTTTAAACTCTTTCTTCATTTTTATCTCCTAAACAAGTGACTTTATTTTTTAATAGTTTTATCACGATTGTTTTATAAATGCTATAAAAAGTTATCTACTAATAAGTTTAGACTTAAAAATCTTTTACATTATTTTAGCTAGCTCCTTTTTTCTATCCTTCCAATCAGGCATAAGACTTGTCATAAAATCATGAAAGTCCTTTGAATGGTTAGGATGTATGAAATGGGCAAACTCATGAAATACTACATAGTCTATACACTCTCTAGATGCCTCAATCAACTTACTGTTTAGGGTTATATTTCCCTTCCTTGGCCTACAAGACCCCCACCTTGATGTCATATATCTAATTTTTACATTAGGATACGAAATTCCATAATCCTTAAATACTTGATGGGCCTTATCACAGGATTCCTTAAATACTTCTACCATTAAGTCTCTTAACCAATTATTTATTAAGGCCTCCTTGACCTTTATATCATCCATATTTTCTTTTTTTATCCTAAGATATATACTAGTCCCATCAGATGTTACAACTTCCTTCTTTTCTTCTATTACTTTTAAGGTAAGACTTTTACCTAGGACCCTAAAAAGCTCGCCGTCAACATAGGTCTTGGGCTGACTTAGAGAATCCTTTTGCTTTTCCTTATAATTTTCCTGGGCCTTTAATATGAAATCTTTGTTTTCCCTAATAAACTTATCAATATAATCTACAGCCACCCGTCTATTGGCAGAAACATATACCTTGCCATCAGGTTTAACCCGTAAATTAATATTCTTAACAGACTTTCTTGTAAGTATGTATTCGATAACCCTTTGTCCACACCTTACCTGCCTTATTTCTGTGTAATTCTTCATTGAAACGACTTTCTCCTTAGCTACTTCTTATAATTATATTAGCTACAATTAATATAAACATAAGTCAAGAATACCATATTAATTCTATCATACAAGGAAGTAAATAAATAATTTAAGAATTCCTACAT
>JAAYRG010000217.1 GCA_012518885.1 Clostridiales bacterium
AAAAAAAATTTGTGATAATTAGTATCTTATATTAATTATTATTGAATATACATATAAATATAAGGTTTTTAGAAAGAGCGTAACTAATATTCTAGGTTTAGTTAGGCTCTTTTTTACTTATTTTGCACTAGAGATAAGAAATGAAACTAAAATTAAGTAAGGGGCTAGTATTAATAATGCTTATTGATTTGACTAATTTTATTAAGTATACTTGATTTAGAATATTAGATGGAGTGAACATATGAAAACAATATATGGTAGGGTGCGGTTAACTATTTTTGTATTCGTGGCTATAATATCTCTTTATATATTTTTTGCCATGTATTTGCCTCTTAAAGCAGAGCTAGAACAAGAAATAGTAAACAGCTTCGAACAAATAACATATAATAAGCATATTTTGTTTGAGCAAAAAATCCTTAAAAATAGACAGAATACAGTAAGACTTTCTAGTATTTCAAGTACTAGAAATTATATGGCTGCCTACATAGACGGACGTGTATCACTAGAGGGCCTAAGATATTATACTAGGTTGCGTTTTGATGAGCATTTGGATGAGTTTCAGAATTTGGTGTTAGCACAAAGGTATGCAGCAGATGGTAGCCTTATATATAGTCTAGAAACAGGTAAGGACTATGCCTATGTTATAGATTGGAGTAAGAAGGAACTTTACTCTAGGTCTATTCCAAGTGATAATTATATTTATATCCAATCTCCAATTTTAGATGGTGATAGATTACTTGGCTACGATATAATTATATTAGACTTTAATCCAATGATAGATAGTCTAGCAGATGATATCTATGATATTGACTTAATTGTAGGTTCCACTATGGATAAATTTATTCGTGAGGATGGCAAGCTTATAGCTTATATACCTTGCGATTATACTGATGGAACTATAGTTTTTAGTGTTGACGAAGTAAAAGCTTTTGCAGCTTTAAGAGATACGAGAGACTTTGTGGCTATCTTAAACCTGTTTGGAATTATTGTAATATTTGCAATCGTTCAATTTACTTTTATCAAGTATTTTAAAAGGTCTATTACTACACAAAATAGGTTAAAGAATGCAGCCCAAGATATTGCAAAAGAAAGAAACTTATTAATTGAGAAGATGACTAAGGGTTTCTTAGAAATTGAAGTAACAGAAAGTAAACATATAGGAATTTCCTATGTAGTAGTAAGTTCTAATAATGCCTTTAGGCAAATAGTTAATAAAAGAAATATAGAAGTAATAGGAAAGAACTTATTTGATGTAATTCCCCTTAAGGACACTAGTCCACTAAGTGAATTAATAGAGGGAGCATCAGGAACAGATTCATCTAATAGAAGGCATCATAAAGAATGTTACATTGATGGCCTTGATAGGTGGTGGGATATATCTGTATACTCGCCTAAAGAAGGGTCATTAGCCCTTATAGTTGATGATATCACAGAGAGAAAACGTCTTAGTGAAAAAATTAAAGAAAACGAAGAGACCCTAAGGGTAATATTTGATGTTACTGGTGAAGGACTTTGGAATCTTGATATAGCATCAGGTATATTATCTCATAATAATAGGTGGTCTAAAATATACGCTATTGATGATAGAAAAATCTTCAGGCATCAAGATGAATATATTAATATGATTCATCCTGATGATAGAGATAGGGTCATAGATATAATAGAGTATTCTATTGCAAATAAAGAGAAATATGAAAGTGAACATAGGATGGTAAGGTCAGACAAAAAGGTTATATGGATAGTTGACCGTGGAACTATTATCAGAGATGAGAATGGAACCCCTATACGTATGTTAGGCAGTGTTAGTGATATAACAGACCAAAAGCTAGCTGAAATTGAGCTTATTAAAGAAAAAGAAAAGTTTCAGGCTACCCTAATGTCTGTAGGTGATGGAATTATAGCTACAGATGTTGATGGTATTATTACTATGATTAATCCAATTGCTGAAGGTATTATAGGATATAAAAGTGAAGAGGTCATAGGAAAGAGCCTAGATGATACATGTAAGTTAATAGACTCAGAAACTAAACAGCCATGTGATAGCCTAAACTTTTCAAGTATAAAAAGGCAGCTAATGGCCAATAATGTTTGCTTAAGTGATGATGGTTCAATTCTTCTTAGGCCAGATGGAAGAGAGATTAGGATATCTAGGAAGATATCTACAATATCTTTACCTGATGGTGAAGTAATAGGATTTGTAACAGCATTTAGAGATATTACTCTCCAATATGAAAAACGTAAGCGTATAGAATACCTAAGTATACATGATGAGTTGACAGGTCTTTATAACAGGAGGTATATACGAAAGGTCTTACATGACCTTGATATTGAGGGAAAACTTCCCCTAACTGCTATGATAATTGATTTAAACAACCTTAAGATAGCCAATGATGTTTTTGGTCATGATAAGGGTGACGAACTACTTAAGAAGGCATCAGAATTCCTAAGGAATACCTTTAGAGAAACTGATTTTATTGGACGTATTGGAGGAGATGAGTTTGGTATTGTACTTCCTAATACAGATGCAGAAACTGCAAAGCAAATCTGTGATAGGATTCATAAAGAATCTTATAACTATGTTGCAGTTCCGATTAAGTTATCTGTTGCAGTAGGCTTTGCTACTAAAACCCATGGTAATGAAAGAATAGAGTCAATATTAAGGGAAGCCGATGCAAATATGTATAATGACAAGCTATCAAGCAGAGAAATGGTTAAAGAAACCTTGCTAGCTAGTTTCCTTAATAGGAATAATGAGAATATTATTGGGGAAAAGGAACATATTATGCGTGTAAGTAGGCTAGCACCTGCACTTTATGAAGCTATTGGTAAATCTAAGAGAGAAGTTTTAAGCTTTAAAAGAGCTGTTAGGGTACATGATGTAGGTAAAATTGTTGTTCCAAAGGAAATTATCAATAAGGTAGAACCATTAACCGAAGATGACTGGAGAATAATAAAAACCCATACCCAAGCAAGTTATCAAATACTGCGTGCAATGCAGGGATATGAAAAATATGCAGAAGCTGTTCTTTACCACCATGAACATATTGATGGGACAGGCTACCAAGGTTTAGTAGGTGATGAGATACCACTTGAATCTAGAGTTATTGCCATAGCTGATGCATATGAGGCAATGACTGCAGATAGGCCTTATAGAAAGGCCTTAAGTAAAGAAGAGGCTATAAGAGAACTTAGAAGGTGTTCAGGTAGCCAATTTGATGGAGACCTTGTAAATGTATTTATAGAAAAGGTTATAGGAGAATTCTAGTAACCCTGATATTTTCTATGGCTTAATTGAAAACTAACTAATATAATTATAAGTAATTAATATAATTTATAAAATCCCCTATGAAGCAAGGTATAAAACCTTAGTTCATAGGGGATTAATTTTAGTCTCTTTTATAAACGATATTGCCATTAATTATAGTCATGTAGGTTTGGTAGCCAATATCTTTTATTGGGTTACCATCAAAAATAACTAGGTCAGCATCCTTGCCTACTTCTATACTTCCAACCCTATCTGCTATACCTGTAAGCTTAGCAGGATTTATTGTAATAGCCTTTAGGGCATCATACTCACTAAGTCCTGCTTTGTGGGCTAGGCCGGCACATAGGGGTAGATGATGGAGTGGGGTAACTGGTGAGTCAGTAGTTATTGCCACTGTAATTCCTGCATCAACAAGAACTTTTGGAGTATCCCATGATTTGTTTTTTAGTTCAAACTTTGACGCGTCAGAGAAGGTAGGACCAACAATAGCTCCCTTTCCTTCCTTAGCTAAATCATCTGCTATTAGGTGGCCTTCTGTACAGTGGTCAAGAGTTATATCTATGTCAAATTCCTTTGCTATTCGAAGGGCAGTAAAAATATCGTCGGCCCTGTGGGCATGAGCCTTGATTGGTATTTCTTTTTTTAGTACTGGAATCATCGCTTCAAGCTTCATATCAAAGTCGGCTATTTTACCTTCTTCTATGGCTTTGTCCCTCTTTTCCATATATACTTTTGCTCTAAATAGTAAATCCCTAAGAAGGGCAGCAGTAGCCATTCTTGTCATAGGAGATTTACCCTTAGAGTTATATACTCTTTTGGGATTTTCCCCAAAGGCTACCTTCATAGCAATAGGGTCTTTTATAATCATATCATCCACCCTATGGCCATGGGTTTTTATAGCTGTAAAGGTTCCGCCAACAACGTTAGCACTTCCAGGGCCTGTAACAGCTGTAGTTACACCAGCTTCATATGCATGTCTTAAGGCAATATCCATTGGATTTATTGCATCGATAGCTCTTAAATGTGGAGTAATAGGCTCGGTCATTTCGTTATAGTCTATCCCTTCAAAGCCTATAGCAGTTTCACCAATTCCTATATGGCAATGAGCATCTATAAAACCTGGAGTTACCATTCTTCCTCCAGCATCAATCTCCTCACATTCTCCTTCGATATATAGATCTTTTCCGACAGCTAGAATTTTGTTATCAGCAACTAGTATAGAACCATTTTCAATTATTTCACCAGTCATTGTATAAATTAAGGCGTTGTTAATATGTAACATTCTTATCTTCCTTTCTATTTTTGTTTACAAGTAGATTTTATCAGATAATCCTAAGAATAACAAAAGTATTATCTAGGCATATAATTTATGTATAATAGATATGTAATTTTATGAAAGGGACTTATTTTTGTTATAAAATAAAGGTGCAATAAAGATTGTTATAATATATAATTAATTTTATGTGACAAAATAAAATTAATAAGGTGGTGTATTAGATTTCTATTTAACTATTTTAGTTTATATAGAGATTTAAAGTATGAATATGAATAAAAAAGAAAGACTTGCAGAATTATCACTAGTATTAGTAACAATAATTTGGGGCAGTGGGTTTGTTGCTACAGAGTATGTTATACAGGCCAATTGGACTACCTCTCTTATTATGGTTGCTAGATTTGTTGTGGCTAGCCTAATCCTAGGAATAATTTTAAATAAAGAAATAATTAAAATTACTAAGGAAGAACTAATTAGCGGCTTGATTGCAGGAACATTATTATTTCTTGGTTTCTATACCCAAACAGTAGGACAGACCAAAACAAATGTATCAAATGTAGTCTTTCTTACAGCTACAAACGTAATTATGATTCCATTTATCTCTTGGCTTATTAGTAAAAATAGACCCAAATTACAGACTATAGTACTTACTTTTCTTGTTCTTTTTGGTGTAAGTATTCTTAGCTTTGAAGGTGGTAATTTTTCTCTTAATCTAGGGGATGTGTTTGTTTTATTAGGGGCCTTCTTTTTTGCGTCTCAAATTGCCTATCTTGAAAAGGCTACTAAGGATTCAGAACCCCTTAGGGTTAACTTTATTCAAATCCTTTCGGCCACCATTTTATCCCTTGTAAGCTTTGGTATTGAAGGCCAGGGACTTGCTGGTGCTAGTATAAAAGATGGACTTATGCCAGTCTTATTTCTTGGTATATTTTCTACATGTATTTGCTTTTTTCTTCAAACTAGGGCTCAAAAGTATGTATCGGCAGTTAAGGTTGGGATTATCCTATCTTTAGAAGGAGTCTTTGGTGGATTATTCTCTGTAGTATTAGGATTAGAACCGCTAACTTCAAGGCTTATTGTTGGTGGTGGCCTGATAATCCTTGCCTCAATACTATCTAACATTGACTTTGGTCAAAAACTAGAGGAGATAGCAGCGAATTAATGAGACTGACTTTATATAATTAAAAGACTTATTTGTATGAAGGTGCTTAAGTTAGATTTTAGGTCTAACATAGGTATCCATACTAATAAGTCTTTTTTTAATGAATTATGTAACTTTTATACTAATATACTTTAATTAAAATAAGTATCCTATTCTTGTCTTAGACTTTTACAATACTTATCAATTGATTCAGCAACATTCTTAGCGAATTGAACTGCTGCAACAACATTTCTTGAACCAGTAACAACGTCTCCTGATGCGTATACTCCAGGAACTGTAGTATTACCATGTTCGTCAACAACAAGTAACCCTCTATCTGTTTGGAAGCCTTTATTATTAGCAACGATATTGTTTCTAGGATTTTGTCCAACTGCAATAATTACAGTATCACATTCATAAAAGGCTTCAGATTCATTAACACTAATAGTGTTACCTTCTTCATCAAAAATAGGCTCACTTATTTCTACCTTTATTCCGTCATCTGTAATTTCAGTTGTATTCCTATAAAATTCAAAACGGACACCGTCATCTATAGTTTCTTGAATTTCTTGATCAGATGCACTTAGAGATTCTTCTCCATTACGATAAATAATTTTAACATCTTTGGATCCAGCCCTTTTAGCAGTTCTTGCAGCATCCATAGCTACGTTACCGCCACCGATTACACAAACCTTATCTCCAAGTATAATATTTTCAGGTGCTTTTAAGTAGTCTATAGCATAGTATACATGACCTAGGGTTTCGCCCTTAAGACCTAGAGTCTTAGGATTCCATGTTCCTGTACTTATAAAGATTGCTGTATAATCTGTAAATAACTTGTCAATCGTAATAGCAGGACCTACTAGTGTGTTAAATCTAATTTTCACACCTAGGTCTATTAGGTGATTGTATAATCTATCAACGATATCCTTAGATAGCCTAAACTCTGGGATACCGTACCTTAATACACCACCAATAGCACTTTTGCTTTCAAAGATAGTAACCCTATAGCCTTTTTGAGCTAGCATAAAAGCCATAGTGATACCAGCTGGTCCACTCCCTATAATAGCAACCCTATCGTCTAATAATTTTTCAGGCTTTTTAAAAGTATTTTCTTTCAAAAACTTGCCTGATAGGTATTGCTCTATTTCAAAAAACTTAACAGGTTCTCCCTTAATTCCTCTAATACAGTTGCCACTACATTGATTTTTGTGGTCACATACTATTCCGCAAATAGCAGATAAGGGGTTATTATCAAAAAGAATTTGAGCTGCCTTTTCGTGTTCACCATTTTTATATAATTTTATAATTTCAGGTATAGGAGTGTTAACAGGACAATATTTTTGGCAGCGCGCATTCTTACACAATAAGCAATAATTAGCTTCATAGTCAAGCATTTCAATGTTTCCCATGATAGTCCTCCTTTTGACATTGTTCTTACTTATGTTAGAATTAAAATAATATCAACTTAGTTTAGATTAATTTAGTATAATTGTCAATACACTGAAAATTCCATAAATATTTTAGCAATTTTAAGAAAGGTTGTATAAAATGATACTTATAGAAGGAAAATTCAATACTGCGAAGGTTTTTACTGATGTTATTGAAGATGGAGCAATTGAGCAGATTAGAGACCTATGTGATCAAGAATTTACTAAAGGGTCTAAGATTCGCATCATGCCAGATGTTCATGAAGGTGCCGGGTGTACTATAGGTACAACCATGACTATAAGTGATAAGGTTGTACCCAATTTAGTAGGAGTAGATATTGGCTGTGGAATGGAAGTAATTCAAATAGGTAACCCTACTATTGACCTAAATAAGCTTGATAGACTAATCTATGCTAGGATCCCTTCAGGCTTTTCAATTAGGAAAAAGCCCCATAGGTATAACGATGAAATTAATTTATTAGACTTAAGGTGTTATAAAAAGGCAGACCTAAGTCTCGATAGGGCCATCCTATCCCTTGGTACTCTAGGAGGAGGCAACCACTTTATTGAGGCTAATACTGATGAACAAGGAAATATATATATTGTGGTCCATTCTGGCTCAAGAAATTTAGGCCTTCAAGTAGCCCAGTACTATCAAAAAAAGGCTTATGAAAGTATTGATATAGATATACCTAGAGACTTAGCCTACTTATCAGGCGAGCTAATGGAGGACTATATTCATGATATGAAAATTATCCAAAGGTTTGCTGTCCTAAATAGGAAGGCTATAATGGATGAAATTATAAATGGTTTGAAGCTTGAAGTGGTAGAAGATTTTACTACTATCCACAATTATATAGATACTGACAAGATGATTTTAAGAAAAGGTGCAGTGTCCGCACTAAAAGATGAGAAGTTCCTTCTTCCTATGAACATGAGAGATGGTTCTTTAATATGTCTAGGAAAGGGCAACCCTGATTGGAATTATTCTGCCCCTCATGGAGCGGGAAGACTTATGTCAAGAAATGTTGCAAGGGCAAAATTATCTCTCGATGATTTTAAGAAAGAAATGGAAGGTATTTATACTACTTCTGTAAACAAGAAAACCTTAGATGAAGCTCCTATGGCATATAAAGATATGGATGATATCGTAAGACATATAGGAGATACTGCTAAGGTAATAAAGGTCATAAAACCTATTTATAATTTTAAAGCTAACTAATATACTCTTACTACTAAACAAGGTATTGGTGTGTTATAATAGGCTAAAAGGTTGATAATGGACCAATATAAAGGAAGGGGATGGTGTATTTGTCTAAGGAGATATTATTTGTATGTTATCCAAGATGTGGAACATGTAAGAAGGCAAGGACATGGTTAGATAATAATAATATAGAATATAAGGAAAGAGATATTAAAGAAGATAACCCTACAAAAGAAGAGTTAAGTCTTTGGTTTGAAAAGAGTGGTTATCCTCTTAAGAAGTTCTTTAATACTAGTGGACTTAGATATAGAGAATTAAACCTAAAAGATAAACTTAAAGAAATGTCTGACCAAGAGCAAATTGAATTATTAGCAAGTGATGGTATGTTAGTAAAGAGGCCAATAGTAGTTACTAATGATATAGTTATAGTAGGATTTAAAGAAGAAGAATGGGAAAATAAATTATTATAGGAGAGGCTTATGATTTTTATTATACTTGGAATAATGTTTTTTCTTATAGGATTGGCTGTTCATAAATTTAAAATGTACTTCCTTATTGCTGGATTTAATACTATGTCAAAAGAAAAACAAGAGAAAGTTGATACCAAAGGCCTTGGTAGGCTAATGGGAATATACTCTTATGCTAATGGTATTGTATTAGTTGTAATGGGTATACTACTTGAACTTGGATATGATTTTAGGACTGATGTCCTAATTGCCTTTGTGTTTTTATCAACTATATATGTAGTAATAAGGGCGCAAAAATTAGATGGCAATTTAAGTGATGAAAAAGGGAAGATAAGAAGTGAAGGCAAAAAACAAGCAAACAAATCAGCTATCCTTATGTTTTTAACCTTTTCATTTGTTATTGGATTAATGTTCTATTCTACTAGGCCAACAAGAGTAACTTTTAAGGAAGAAGGACTAGAAATCCATGGTATGTACGGTGATACCTATCCATGGGAATCTGTAAACGAGCTTAGTCTTCTAGAAGAACTACCTAGTATAGGTAGGAAGACTAATGGAGCGGCTGTAGGTTCCAAATATAAGGGCTATTTTATGATAAATGATTATGGTAAGGTAAAGTTACATATTGACTCAAATTACCCACCTTTTATTTATCTAGATACTAGTGATGGGATTGTAATCTTTAATATGGAAAGTGCTAATGAAACAAAAGAAGTTTATAATAAATTATTAAATCAAATAAATAATTAGTAAAAGCAAAACAGGAGACTATTTAAGCCTCCTGTTTTCTTTATCCTCTATAAAATATCCCCTCAGATAAATAAAAGATAATAAAGTATAATACTTTAATTTAATATAGTTATTACTATTATACTATAAAGAATTAGCAAAAAAAACAGGTAATTATTCGACATAATATGGCATTTAATTGCTTTATCTTCAAAAATATTATAAAATCATATTACTAGCAATAACTAATATTAGTATCTATAATAATTATATGGAGGTGATCTAGTGAGTTTGGCCGATTACTTACCAGATATTGACATACACTTAGAAGATTTTGAGATTATAGAAGAAGCTTATAAGTTTGAAGAGGAAGTTTTAATATCAATTCGTTATGGAGATTTTAAGAGAGTAAAAGAAATATACAAAAAATATGATTCATATGAAGAGAAACTCAAATTAATATCTCATATAAGCCATAGACTTCCAGATGATAGGCTCAGGTTCCATAAAAACAATACTATAATATTTAACTCCCTTTGTAGGGTAGCAGCCAAAATAGGTGGTTTACCAACTATATACTTACACTTAATATCAGAAAAATATGCAATGTTAATAGAAGCAGCCACTTCTGATGAGTATCTAATATGTACTATACATCCTAAGATGTGCGTAGAATATGCCAAAGCAGTAAATAAATTTTCTACAAGAAGCTATAGTCTACTTGTTAAAAACGTAATTAACTACATTACATCTAATATCTTACATGAGATAACAATTGCTGAGTTAGCAGAGTATTTTAATGTCAATCCCACAACCTTATCTAGGAATTTTAAGAAGGATACCAATATGTCAATTACAGAGTATGTAAACTATCAGAGAATAGAATTAGCTAAATTTTATTTTGAAAAGGGTGAAACTAGTATAACTGATGTTTCATATAAGGTTGGATTCAATGATAGTAGCTATTTTACTAAGGTATTTAAAAAGGTTACAGGTATTTTACCAAAAACCTATATAAAAGATATGAAATCCTAAGGGTGATGGGAAGTCATACCACTTAACACATACTTTATATTGGGTATTAGCCTGTTTCCTACTAGGAATTAAGCCATGGGCCTGGGTATAGGTATTATTTTACTTATTGCGTTCTACGCAGAAATAAAATAATACCTATACCCAGGCCCATGGCTTAATTTCAAGTGCTAGATAGGCTAGTACCATATTAGCACCTAGTATGTGTAAATGATAGGTTTTCTAAAAAATTATATGTTAGCAGCTTTAACAGCTTCCATAGAATCATTTTTTCTTAAGTATTTGGATATTTCGGTACCTGCCTTAGCACCTTCATAAACCGCTTTGGCTATTTGTAACAATCCACCAGTACAGTCGCCAGCAGCATAAAGACCTGGAATATTTGTGGCCATATTTTCATCAACTACAATACGATTACCATCTATTTGGGCTCCGATTTTTCTTGCAAGGTCAGTACTGCCTGCAACTCCGAGGGCTACAAACAAGCCAGATATTGGAAGATGTGAATCATCTTCAAAAACTACACCTTCTACTATATCATCTCCTGAGATTTCTTTAACTTTAGAAGTATTTATCTTAATATTATCTATACCTTTAGGAATTTCAAAGTCAGGTTCTTTTCCATTAGTAAGAATGGTTACAAGATTTGATGTTGCTGCTAGTTCCATTGCCTCATGAAGGGCATAGGTACTATGACCTAAGACTGCAACGTCTCTTCCCCTATAGAAAAATGCATCACATGTAGCACAGTAGCTTACACCAAGACCTTCTAGCTCTTTTAACCCCTTAATTTTTGGGCTTTTTCTGGATGTCCCAGTTGCTATTATTATTCCATCAGCACTATATTTACCATTCTTTGTAGTTATGGTTAACTTATCTTCAAAGGATATTCCAAGGACTTCGTCTTTAACAATCTCAGCACCAAGTCTTTTGGCTCCTTCAATCCCCTTATTGATTAGTTCAGCGCCTGATATAGGCTCATTTAAACCATAGTAGTTTTCTATTTCACTTGCTTTTCCTAAAGCTCCATAGTCTTTACCTATCACTGTAGTTTTAATGCCTGCCCTTGTAGTATATAATGATGCTGAAATACCTGCAGGTCCATTTCCGATTATGACTACATTTGCCATTATACGTCACCTTCCTTAATTAAATTATAGTATGACAAATTATTTAAAAGTGTTCTGTGACAAAATCACATAATAACCTAATTATGAAAAGAAATCAAGGCCTATAGTATCTTAAGGAATAATTAATTATGCAAAGTTTGGTAAACAAGTTATAATCAAGTTAAGATATAAGAAGGAGAAGGAGGGATGTTGGTGTGGAAATAGACCAAGGCATTAATAATACAGTTAACATAGAAAGTTCTAAAGAAACTGCAATTGTGGTTAAGAATCTTTATAAGATTTATAAGGTTGGGAGCAATAAAGTTTATGCCTTAAATGGAGTTGACCTTACAATTGAAAAGGGAGAGTTTTGTGCAGTTGTAGGTACTTCAGGTTCAGGTAAGTCAACCCTTTTGAATATGCTAGCTGGGTTAGAAAGACCAAGCAAAGGTGAAATAATTATTGGGGGCAAACATATTGAAAAGCTTAAAGAGAATCAGTTAGTTAAATATCGTAGAGAGAATGTTGGATTCATCTTTCAATCTTTTAACCTACTTCCTTCTATGAATGCCTTAGAAAATGTTGCCTTACCCCTAACCTTTAAAGGGATTCCTAAAAGACTTAGACTAAAAAGAGCATCAAAAATACTAGATATGGTAGGCTTATCTACTCACAAAAGGCACAAGCCAATGGAAATGTCTGGTGGACAACAGCAAAGGGTTGGTATAGCAAGGGCCCTAGTTGTAAATCCAGAGATTATATTTGCAGATGAACCTACAGGAAACTTAGATTCCCATACTTCTAAAGAAGTAATTGACTTAATGAAGAGTATTGTTAAAGAACAAAAGCAAACATTAATAATGGTTACCCATGATATTAATCTTGCAAACCACGCAGATAGAGTATTTCACATTATAGACGGAAAGATAGTAAAGGTTGAAAGGCCAGGAACTAATAAAACATTTAAATAATGAAAGATAATGAAAGTGAGAGAGGATATGAAAAGGATAGATAAGCATATTGGTTTTATTTTATTAGCTATTATGATTGCAAGTCTTACTTTAACTGGTGCCAAACCGAAGAAAGTTTTAGCTACAGAAACAACTAGCATTAGTGAGTCAGAATCTAACTCTAAGACCCAAGAAGGCACTGATACTGAAACAGGGCCAATAACTGAAGTACCTGATTCATTATCAGATGTTAGAATTACTATTGAAGATGGGCAAAGTACACCTGAGAGTAAGTATGGTGAAAAGGTCAAAATTGAAATCCCCCTAATTAATTTAGGCAAAGATAATGCTTACAATGTTAGGATTAGTCCAGTTTTAGATTCTAGTTCAGATGTTTTCCCTTATGAAATTCAGAAAATGACTTACGAAAAACCTGTTGGAAAAGGAACCTTGTATGGAACAGAATCGAAAGAAAAAAGAGAAGCTCAACTAGTTGAATATGACTTTATCACTAGAAAGGACGTAACAACTGGATACAAAAAAATATCATTTTTAATTACATATGAAACTGATAATAATAATGAGGAATCTGTAATAAAAGACCTTTTTGTTAAAACAATAGGGCCTCCAGAACCAACAGAACCACCAGTGGTAACTGAACCAATTCCAACACCAGAAGAACCAATTTCAGTTCCAAGGGTAATTGTGTCTGGGTTTACAACACAACCAGGGGAAGTAAAGGCAGGAGAGCAGTTTAAATTAACCCTTCATATTACTAATACGTCGTCTAAAACATCAGTTAATAACTTAGAGTTTAATATCCACTCAGAGACAGAAGGTTCAGACCCAGCAACAGCAGCAGCTGCTTTCTTACCTGTAGCAGGTTCTAATACAGTTTTTTTAAAGTCAATTGGCAAGGAAGAGACAAAGGACATTACCATAGACTTAATTGCAAAGGCTGACCTTGCTCAAAAACCTTACATAATTAATTTGAGTATGAATTATGAAGATTCAAAGGCAAACCAATATACATCAGAATCATCAGTATCAATTCCTGTAAAACAGGAGGCAAGACTAGAAATTAGCGAACCTCAAGTAATGCCTAATGCTATAATGATTGGTCAAGAATCAAATGTAATGTTCTCAATATATAATACAGGTAAAACAAAGTTATATAATGTCTCTGTTAAATACCAAGCTGATTCAGTTAGTGGGGGAGAGGCCTTTGTAGGAAATATTGAACCAGGTGCAACTGGTAACATTGATAGCATGCTTTTAGGTCAAATGCCAACAATGGATGATGGTATAATAAAGGTAATTATTACTTATGAAGATGAATCAGGTAATGTAAGCACTATTGAGAAAGAATTATCTCTATTTGTAAATGAACCTATTATTGATGAGGAATTCCCTAATTTTCCTGGTGTGGAAGAGCCCTTTGAAGAAGAAAGTTCATCTAAGGTCCCTATTATTATTGGACTTATAGTAGTTGTATTAATTGCTATTGTGGCCATATTGATTATCCGCAAACGTATAAAGATGAAAAGGGAAGGATTTGAGGAAGATGAGATTTCTTGATTTACTCTCAATGAGTATTAGTAGTCTTTTTAGGAGAAAACTAAGGACTATACTTACCGTTCTTGGAGTAATGATTGGAACTGCTTCTATAGTTGTTATGGTATCACTAGGTCTTGGACTCAACAAGACCACTATGGACCAAATTAAAGAACAAGGTGGACTTACAGCCATTAACGTTTATGCTGGATTTGGATATCCCATGCCCTATCTAGACTATGATGTTTCTGGTAAAACTCAGGGTGATACAACAGAACAAGTTCAACTAGATGAAGCAAATCTTGCTTTAATTGCAGCAATCCCTCATGTGGAAATAGTTTCGCCTATATTAAACTATAGTGTTATTGCCAAGCAAGGGTCATATGAGGCATATCTTAATTTTAAGGGAATGACTCTAGATGCATTAAATAAGCTTGACATACCACTAGCAGAAGGTAGGCTACCTCTCCAAGATAATAATGATGTCGAAATGGTTATAGGTAATCAGGTTATATATAACTTTTATGATACCAAAAGTACTTATGGATACTATGACCCAGAAAACCTACCTGATATCGATTTTATGAATAGTCCACTATTTGTAATATACGATATAGATGCTTATTATAATTCTCAAGCTGGGCAGGGACAAATGCCCAAGAAATATCTTGTAAACACCTGTGGTTTAGTTGTAGGAACAGTAGAAGAGTATAATCAACATAGTTATGAAGTTTATGTTGATATTGATGCATTAGAATTCCAATTAAAGAAGATATTTAAAAACAAGGTTATCCCTGGCCAACCAACTACACCAGGGGGAAAACCATATAAGGAATTAATATATAATGAAGCTTATGTCCAGGTAGACAAGATGGAGAATGTTAAAGAAGTACAAAAGCAGATAATGGATATGGGATTTCAGGCTAGTAGTAATATAGAATTTCTTGATTTTATGGAAGAACAATCAAGAACTATACAGGCAGTCTTAGGTGGAATAGGTGGAGTATCCCTTTTTGTTGCTGCAATTGGAATTGCTAATACTATGATGATGTCTATTTATGAAAGAACTAAAGAGATAGGTATCATTAAGGTCTTAGGATGTTCACTAAGTAATATTCGCTCCCTATTCTTACTAGAGGCAGGTTTTATAGGTTTTATTGGAGGAATCCTTGGGATTGGCATAAGCCTAGCAATTTCATGGGTTATTAATGCCTTTCTTGGTGCAGACATGTATGGAATGGGAACGGCGTCTACTATTTCATATATTCCACCATGGTTAGCCCTCTTAGGCCTATCATTTTCAGTCTTTGTGGGTATGGTAGCAGGCTTCTTCCCAGCTCTTAGGGCAATGAAACTTAGTCCTTTAGAGGCCATTAGGACCCAGTAAAATAGAAGAAAAAAGAAGGTATATACTAGTAATAATATATACCTTCTTTTTAATTTACTTAAAGACTTCCTTAGCTATATCTACTGCGCCCTTAGCATCACTAGAATAGTAGTCAGCCCCTATTTCTTTTGCATAATCAGCGGTTAGGACAGCACCACCTACCATGACCTTTACATTAGGTAATGCCTCTTTTAGGGTTTTTATTGTTAGTTCCATATTCTTTACTGTTGTAGTCATAAGGGCACTTAGGCCTACTAATTTTACATTTTCTTCTTTAGCTACGTCTACAATCCTTTCTATTGGAACGTCCTTACCCAAGTCAATAATATTATAGCCATAGTTTTCTAAAATAAGCTTTACTATATTCTTACCTATGTCATGGATATCTCCGTAAACAGTAGCCATGACTATCTTATCACCTTCCATAACCTTAGAGTCTAGGTTATCTTTCTTAATTAGGTCTTCCTTTATTACTTCAAATACTTCCTTAGATGTTTCTGCACTTCTAAGTAGTTGAGGAAGGAAAATTTCTTCTTTTTCATACTTATCTCCAACAATATCAAGGGCTGGCATCATATACTTATTCACTATATCTAGTGAATCATATTGTTTAAGGAGGTCTAGGGTGACTGGCCTAGCCTCATCTTTTAGTCCCTTAATAATAATATCTTTTAGATATGAATCTACTAGAGTTTTATTATTAGACCCTAACATACTAGAATCTTTACTGGCATCATGGTCTGAAGTAGATGAAGGGGTGTTAGCATAAACACTTACATAGTCTTTACTTCCCTTATCTTCATTAGCAAGTACCCTATAGGCCCTTATAACCCCCATAATAGCATCATTTGTTGGGTCTGTTATTGGGGCATCGAGACCGTAAGCTAAGGCCATAGCAAGATAGGTTGTATTCATAAGGGTCCTATTAGGAAGACCAAAGGATACATTACTAGCCCCTAAGACTATTTTAACATTATACTTATTCTTAATTAATGGAATAGACTTAAGGGTTTCCATAACAGCTTCTTGTTCAGCAGAAACTGTTAGAACTAAGGGGTCTATTAGGATGCTTTCTTCAGGAATACCATAAGTTTTAGCGGTATCAATCAGTTTACTAGCAATTTCAAGACGTTTCTTAGCAGTCTTTGGAAGGCCTTCTTCATCAAGGGTCAGGCCTATAACAAGGCAACCATATTTTTTGACTATAGGAAAGATTGCTTCCATACTCTCTTTTTTGCCATTCACAGAATTGATTATAGGTTTACCGTTATATATCCTTGCAGCTGCTTCAATTACCTTAGCATCCGCACTATCAATCTGTAGTGGAAGAGGTATAAGGGTTTGAATTTCTGTAATTACATTTGTCATCATTTCCTTTTCGTCTATGCCAGGAAGACCAACATTGACATCAAGGATATCAGCTCCACATTCTTGCTGCCTGATTGCCTCTTCAATTATATATTCTAAATCACTACTACGAAGGGCCTCTTTTAGAAGTTTTTTACCTGTAGGATTGATTCTTTCACCAATTATTCTAACCCCATCTCCTAAAAAGACAGTGTTTGAAGATGAAGTACAAGTTGTAAGTCCCTTATAAGTTACTTCTTTTACTTTTAAGTTTGAAAGTACATCCTTGATAGACTTAATATATAAAGGGGTAGTTCCGCAACAACCTCCAAGAATACTTACTCCCTTTCTAGCCATTAGCTCTATCTGCTTGCTATATTCACTAGGACCTATATCATAGTAAGTTGTATTGTCTTTATATTTTGGTAGACCAGCATTAGCCTGTATCATTACAGGAACAGAACTATATTTTACTAAATCATCAACAATTTCTTGTAATTGGCTTGGCCCAAGGGAGCAATTTGCCCCAAGCACATCTGCACCAAGTCCCTCAGCAACAGCTACAAAGGTAGCCACATCAGTACCTATAAAGGTTCTACCATTTTTCTGGAAGGACATTGTACAAAATACTGGCAGGTCTGAATTTTCTTTTGCTGCTAGGATGGCAGCCTTAACCTCATATATGTCAGTCATTGTTTCAATTAAGATTATATCTGCACCAGCCTCTTTTCCTGCTAGCACTTGTTCCTTAAAGATATCATAAGCCTCATCAAATTCTAGAGTTCCCATAGGTGCTAGGAGAGAACCTATAGGACCTATATCTAAGGCAATATATTTTTTGGAATCATATTCACTAATGGCGGCTTTAGCATTTGAAATAGCTGCACTTATGATTTGACTAGGGCTATAGGTTGAGCCCGCTAATTTTAACCTATTGGCTCCAAAGGTATTAGTAGTGATAATATCTGAGCCAGCATCTAGGTAGGCCTTATGAATATTTATGATGGTTTCAGGATTTGATATATTTAAAATCTCAGGAAGTTCTCCAATCTCAAGGCCTGAACTTTGAAGCATAGTGCCCATAGCACCATCAAAAAAGATAAAATTTTCCTTGAAGTTCTTTATTATGAATGAATCTGTTTTATTTTCCACAATTGCCTCCTTCTTTTGAATAAGTACATGTCTTAAAAAGATTACACTTCTTACATGATTTAGCAATAGACTTTGTAGTATTTGATTTATCAAGTCCAATAAAGGCTGTTACTGATTTTCTAGGAATCAGGATCGAGCTTTCGGATGCATTAAGGCCAATTAACTTTGTAGCATTTAAGGTCCTTAGAATATCTCCTTGGTGACTTATTGGAACATCCCCGTAACCAGGACTAAATCTAAAGGTAATCCCACAGTTTTCTTCCTTTGCAATCTCTCTTATTTCTTCCTCAATATAATCACATAGGGCTTCAATATAGGTTGTGGCACAAGCATCAAAAATAACAGCCTTAGATAGGTTTGTTATACTATAGTATCTGATTCGCTTTTCTACAGCTAGTCCTAGTGTAGATGCAAGAACTGCCACCTTATCAGAAGCCTTAAAAAGTTTACTAAGGTCCTTTGAATTAATAGAGAATTCATTGTTAAAGCTTATACTTGTATCATTCTTATCTATATCTATTATTCTATAGACATATCTTAGTTCACTTATTTCCTTTATTTCCAAAATGCTTTCTTTAAGAACTCTTAGGGTTTCTTCATCTATATCATTACTTTTATATTGCAAATAGCGTAAAACTTCTTCTATGTTAACATCTATTTGATTACTTTTAATTTGATTGGTCCTGAGTTGGTATCTTGTTTTCACTTGTTAATACACTCCTGATAGCAGTAATACTGCTTAGAATCTTTCTAGCATTATCTGGTTTGTTCATAGTATATATATGGATTCCATCAACTCCCCAAGATAATAGTTCAATAATTTGGCTTATAGCAAAGGCCATTCCAGCTTCTCTTAAGGCTTCGGGATCATTTTCATACCTTTCAAGAACTCTCATTAATTTCTTAGGTACTGCATTACCAGTTAGGTTCTTTACTGTATTAACCTGTCTTTTATTTAGGATTGGCATAATTCCTGCAGTAATAGGAACATTAATCCCCTTTTTAGCTGTTAAGTCATAGAAATCATAAAAGGCCTCATTATCAAAAAACATCTGAGTTGTAAAGAAGTCTGCACCTGCATCCATCTTTCTTTTTAAGAAATCAATATCAGAATCTAAATCTTTAGCATCAGGGTGTTTTTCTGGATAACATGCAGCTCCAATGCAAAAATCGCTAGTATCCTTTATGTGTTGTATTAATTCTGCTGAGTTTTTGTATCTGTTAGTAGGTAGGACTACATTAGGGTCCTTAGGATAGTCTCCTCTTAAGGCCATTATATTTCTTACATTATTATCTTTTAAAGAGTTTAGAATCATATCTATTTCATCCTTAGTAGAACTTATACAAGTAATATGAGCTAAAGATGTAAGGTTATACCTGTTTTGGATATATGATGCAATCTCTACAGTTTTGTCTTTAGTACTTCCTCCTGCACCATATGTAACACTCATAAAATCAGGATCCAAATTATATAGGTCATCAATAGTATCATATATAGTTGTAACTGGTGAGTCAGCTTTTGGCGGAAAAATCTCAAATGATATTAATGGCTTAACCTTTTTAAATTTATCAACAATTTTCATAAAATCCTCCTTAAAAAAATACTTTCCAGGCACGGAAAGTATTAGTTAAAATATACTTTCATCTGCCGGCATTATATACCGCTGGAATTAGCACCGTATATTTAAAATCGGTTGCTGGACTTCATAGGGCCAGATCCCTCCG
>JAAYRG010000218.1 GCA_012518885.1 Clostridiales bacterium
AGAGTTACTTACAATCCAACTACAGACAAACCATTCCTACATCCTGGAAGAAAAGCTGATGTAATCTATGATGGTAAAGTAATTGGTTATTTAGGAGAAGTTCATCCTGAAGTAGCTGACAAGTATGACCTTGGAACTAGAACCTATATAGGAGTTTTAGACCTAGCAGAAATCATTCCATATGCTACCTTTGATATTAAATACGAAGGTATTGCAAAATATCCTGCAATAACAAGGGATATCAGTTTGGTAATGAAGAAGGATATACTAGCTGGTGAGGTTGAAGAAGTGATTCGTAGAAGGGGTGGCCGTTTACTTGAAAGCTATCACTTATTTGATATATATGAAGGTGAACAAATAGAAAAGGGCTATAAATCACTGGCATACTCTATTACCTTCAGAGATAAAGAGGGAACTCTAAAGGATGATAATATCAATCCTATTATGGATAAAATCTTAGAGGAACTTGGTAAGTTAGGTATTGAACTTAGACAATAAAGATCAAACAAGTATTTAAACTTGAAAAAGGAGCCTTTAGTTAGGCTCTTTTTTCTTACTTAAAAACTGACACTAGCCTTAAGTAAAAATTATAAAAGGCTTATGTTTATTAGGCTAAAGACCTTTACCTAAGTAGTTAATTGATTTATAATTGGATAAAGTATAAACTTTTGATAGGAGTATTCTGTTGGAGGCAAAACATAAGCAAGTAATTAAAATTATTTTAAATGTAATATTTATAGCCTATATTGCAATTTTAACCTACTTTTTGTTTTTTAGTGAAAGGTATGGAAGAGATACAGGTCTAAGTAATTATAGATATAACTTAACATTGTTTAAAGAGTTATCTAGATTTATTACTTATAGAAAGCAACTTGGGCTTGAGAGTTTTATAGTTAATATATTTGGGAATATACTGGCCTTTACTCCATTTGGGATATTACTTCCGGTAGTAAGTCCAGATAATAGAAAATTTATAAATGTTGGTCTACTAACCCTACAGTTTAGTTTTACTATAGAGTTATTACAGTTAATATTTAAGGTAGGCATCTTTGATGTAGATGATTTATTTATGAATACACTAGGTGGTATTCTAGGTTACTTAATTTTTAAAGGATTTTATGTGTTAGGAAAAAGAATATTAAATAGGAGTAGATAATGATTAGGAAAAAGGGAGTCAGGTTTTCAGACAAAAAGCATTCTATTAAAGGAATTATATCACTTGCTATGGGAATTATTTCCCTAATTCTACTTATAGTATTATTTTATCTTTCAGCTAGGGCAAGTGGTAGTGGAGGCATGGTAATAGGATATATGGGGGTAGCCATCCTTATAACTTCAATTATTGGGGCCTTTTTAGCATATCAAGCTTATAAAGAGAGGGATGTGTATTATAATCTCCCCCTTACTGGGCTAATAATAAACCTTTTGATATTTTTAACCTTGTTTGTCTTATATATCGTAGGATTAGTTATGTAGCTTAGATTCTTTATTAATATACTTAGTAACTATAAAGACATATAAAAATAATTATATTTTAAGAGGAGAGTTATGGAACGATTACAACAACAAATTGATTTTATTCTAGAAATTGACAAACTAAAGAAGGTAATTAGGCAAAATTATCTAGCGGATGGGTCAAGGAAAGAAAGTGATACTGACCACTCTTGGCATTTAGCTATAATGTGTTTTTTACTTGCTGAATATGCCAACAATGATATTGATGTATTAAAGACTATGAAGATGGTTTTAATACACGATATTGTAGAGATTGATGCAGGTGATACATATGCATATGACAAAAATGCTAGTGATAGCGATAAGACTGAAAGGGAGCTCCTAGCTGCAGAAAGAATCTTTAATATTTTGCCAGAGGACCAAGCTAAGGAAATAAGAGCATTATGGGATGAATTTGAAGAGGGTAATACTATGGAAGCAAGGTTTGCTAATGCCCTTGATAAGATACAACCAGCCCTTCTTAATGATGCATCAGGAGGAAAGTCTTGGATTGAACATGGGGTTGAGTATTCCCAAGTTCTAAAGAGGAATGAAAGAACATCCGAAGGTTCTAAAGAACTTTGGGCCTATATTAAAGAAATAATCGATAAGAATGTAGTTAGTGGTAAGATAATTAATAAGTGATGAGTTAAAAGTATTAATTAATTATATGGATTAAAGTCATAAGTAATTGATATAAATAAATCACCTAATCAATGCTATAATTAATTATGAAATTAGATAGCAATTGGTTGGTGAAATGTAAAAATAAGGAGTAAGTATATGAAATATTTAAGCATTTTTAAAACTGAGAATGAGCAATCAATGGAAAGATATTCACTAATAATAGATAGGATTAAATCAATTATAGAAGAAGAAACTGTAGA
>JAAYRG010000219.1 GCA_012518885.1 Clostridiales bacterium
ACATCAAATAACCACTTAGCTTCTATTACTTCTAATCCCTTATTGACAAGTGTAGATGAATCAATAGTTATTTTCTTACCCATTGCCCAGTTAGGGTGATTTAGGGCATCTTCTAGCCTAACGTCTGCTAATTCATTCTTTGTTTTACCTCTAAAGGGTCCGCCTGAAGCTGTAAGAATAATCCTTTCAATATCTTTAGGGCTTTCACCGTTAAGGGCTTGAAAAATAGCTGAATGTTCACTATCAACAGGATAAAGACCTACCTTGTACTCTTTTACAAGAGGCATAATTATATGGCCTGCGGTAACTAGGGTTTCCTTATTAGCTAGGGCTATATCCTTCCTTGCTTTTATGGCTTCTATAGTTGGTAATATACCAATCATTCCAACTAGGGCTGCAACAACCATATCATTACCATTATAAGTGGCGCATTCTATTAAGCCATCCATCCCTATCACAACTTTTGTATCTAAATCTTTAATATTGTCCTTTAGTTCATTCGCTTTTTGCTCATTCATAACACAGACAATATTTGGATTAAATTCTCTAATTTGTTCTTCTAAAAGCTTGATATTAGTATTGGCGCTAAGGCAAGTAATATTCAAGTCCTTATTGTTTCTTACTATATCAAGGGTTTGGGTTCCAATAGAACCAGTAGAACCAAGAACAGCAATATTTTTCATATGTACCTCCATACTTTTAACCAACAAGTGTTATAAGATAATATACTACAGGTGCAACAAATATAATACTGTCAAATCTATCTAAAATTCCGCCATGTCCTGGAATAAGTTTTCCATAATCTTTAATATTGTGATTTCTTTTAATTGCAGATGCAGCAAGATCTCCCAATTGAGAAATAATACTTGCACTTGCACAAATAATTGCAAAAGAAAGCTTAGGATTCGGAATTGATAAGAAGTTACTTGCAAAAATCAAACCATATAAGTAACCTATTAAGCCAGCACCTACTATTCCACCAATGCAACCTTCTAGTGTTTTCTTAGGACTTAAGTTTGGTAAGAACTTTCTCTTACCAATTGACATACCAACTATATAAGCTGATGTATCACTACCCCATGCACTAATAAATATTAGCCAAACTAAATAAGCCCCTGTATCAAGAATTCTTACTTGATAGATGTAGCTTAGCATTATAGCAACATAAAACAGACCAAAGAATACATATGATACTTGCTCTATACTAAACTTAGGAAATACCGCAATATAAGCCATCATAATAAGAAGTAAAAATCCAATACATAAAACAGTATAATTAGTAAAATTAAAATAAAGTAGAGCGTAATAAGCTATACATGCTATATAGCCCAAAATTCCTAGAAGAGTTTTTTCTAGTTTTACTACCCTATAAAGTTCTGAAAGTCCTATCAAGGAGATAGCAAGCAGTCCTAGAAAAAGAAGTTCGTCACCTAATACTATAAATGTAACTGTGATAATAAAAACAATTATGGAACTAATCAATCTTTGTTTAAACATAATCCATCCTCCAACTATATAGCACCAAATCTTCTGTCTCTTCCGTTATAGAATTCTATAGCCTTTATTAACTCATTCTTATCAAAGTCTGGCCAATATACATCTGTAAAATAAAACTCTGCATATGCTAATTGCCATAATAGAAAGTTTGATAACCTTTGTTCACCACTTGTTCTAATTAAAAGATCAGGTTCTGGTATATTAAAGGTATCTAGATAAGATTCAAAGACTTTCTCATTAATATCTCGATCACTAATTTTATCATTATTTATGTCCTTTGCAAGGGACCTTATTGCCCTAATAATTTCATCTCTACCACCGTAGTTTATAGCGACTTGAAAATTAAGCCCTGTATTATCCTTAGATGCTTCCTCTAACTTCTTTATACTCTCTTGCATCTTTTCTGGTAATATACTTACATCACCAATAACACGGACTCTCATGTTGTTTTTTTTGCTTTCCTTGATTGATTTTTTAAGGTAGTCACCTAATAACTTCATTAAGGCATCTACTTCTTCCTTAGGGCGTTTCCAATTCTCTGTGGAAAAAGCATATACAGTTACATATTCTATTCCAAGCTTACTAGCTTCCTTACAAATCCTCTCAACATTTTCACTACCCTTTAAATGTCCATAATTTCTTGGTTTATTATGAGCTTTTGCCCATCTACCATTACCATCTAGAATTATGGCAACATGCTTTGGTATCTTTGCAAAACCTAATGTATCTTTATTACCCATAGGGACCTCCATAATAATATCATATATAATTATTCTTAATGCTTCTATTATACAACAGAATTAAAAAAAATAATTAAAATAATAAGAATTTATATATTTTTTATTTATATCCAAAAGAAAAGACGTATCTTGTTTAACAAAATACGTCCTTAGTCTTATAAGTAATCCATTGGGCCTTGTCCACAAGACCTTTAATAATATTGTAAGAAAAATTCTTCCTACTAAATTGTAAGAATTTCTTTCTCTTTAATTTCAGTAACTTCGTCAATCTTTTTAACATATTTATCTGTTAATTTTTGAACGTCATCTTCATATACCTTTGCATCGTCTTCTGAAATAACAGAGTCATTCTTCATTTTTTTGATTTCATCGTTTGCATCTCTTCTGATGTTACGAACAGATACTTTTGCATTTTCAGCTCTCTTCTTAACATCCTTTACTAATTCTTTACGGCGTTCTTCAGTTAACTCTGGAAATATTAAACGTATTACTTTACCATCATTACTTGGTGTTATACCAATATCAGAAGTTAAAATAGCCTTTTCAATATCTTTAATTAGTTTGCTTTCCCAAGGTTGAATTTGGATCATTCTTGGTTCAGGTACAGAAATATTAGCAACTGATTGAATTGGAGATGGAGTACCATAATAATCCACCCTTAATGAGTCAAGGATACGAGGATTAGCTCTCCCTGCCCTAATTGCACCAAAGTCGTTTTCTAAAACTTCAATAGTTTTTCCCATTCTGCTTTCATATTGCTTTAAATCAAAGATCATAATATCTCCTCCTATTTATACTGTTATTATAGTTCCATTTAATTTGCCACTTACTGAATTAACTATGCTGTTTTCTTCTTCTAGAGCAAATACTAGCATTGGCATTTTGTTTTCTAGAGCTAGTACTGTAGCTGATAAATCAACAACTTGTAGTTGTTTTTCTAGGGTATCAGCTAGGCTTATTGTAGAATATTTCTTGGCATCTGGATTTTTTGAAGGATCACTATCATAAACTCCGTCTACTGATTTTGCCATTAGAATTACTTCAGCTTCCAATTCAATAGCTCTTAGAACAACACAAGTATCAGTAGAGAAGTATGGATGTCCTGTACCACCAGCTAAAAATACAACTTTGCCATCTTCTAGCAAGGAAGTAGCTTCATCTTTAGAGAATAGTTTTGTCATACTACCACATGAAAAAGGTGTCATAATTTCTGTTTTCATACCAACAGACCTGAAAATCTCAGAAACATATATGCAATTCATGACAGTAGCTAGCATACCTATTTGATCTGCCTTGGTACGGTCAATATTGTTGCTAGTTCTTCCTCTCCAGAAATTACCTCCACCAATTACAATTGCTACTTGAATATCCTTATCAAGCAATTGTTTAACTTGTTGTGCAACTCTAATACAGGTCGCTTCATCAAAACCTGTTTTTTTATCACCTGCAAGTGCTTCACCACTTAATTTTAACAAAACTCTCTTATATTGATTGTCCATCTTTGGCTCCTTGATTAATTATTTGTTTCTTTATCTATTTTAACACTAAATATGGAATATGTACAAGCTTCAATGCTTATTATTAATCCCTTACAACATTACTAACCTTAATTTGTTGTACTGGTTTTGTCTCTTCTGATATAGGAAGTATTAAATAGTTTTCATTTAATAGTCCTTCTATAATACTAGGAAGAGCCTCTACGGTAGTATCCTTGTCTGGACCATCGTGCATAAGTATAGTAGAGTTGTTAACTCTCTTAACTCCGTTCATAACATTATTATAAACTTCTTCAACACTTAGCCTCTTTCCAGTAGCATCACCGTTTTCAACATTCCAATCAAAGTATGTATAATCATTCTCATCTATATACCTAATAAATGTTGACATGTCTATCTTACTAACTGCGTTTCCACTACCACCTGGAAACCTATAGAATTTGGACCTGTAACCTGTGGCTTCATAAACTAAATCACTTAGAGTGTTTAAGTCCTTTGCAAAGTTATCTAGGGAAGCATATATTTCATCATATCTATGACTAAATGAATGCAAACCTATTGAATGACCCTCGTCTACAATTCGTTTGTATATACTTTTTGAATAAGCATCTGTTTTTCCAGTTACAAAAAAAGTAGCCTTTACATCGTATTCTTTAAGTATATCAAGTATTAAGGATGTATTCTTACTTGGTCCATCATCAAATGTTAGGTATATCTTTTTTTGCTGACTTGACTTATCGTCTTCTATTTCATTATCAGCATCTGTAGCTTGACCACTTTTATCTTCGTCTTGTTTACTAGTTTCAGTCTCAGTAGCTGTTTCTAGTTCTTCCTTTTTATCTTTACCCTCTTCTTTGCTTGAAGAGTTGTCTGTATTCTCGTCTTCTTCT
>JAAYRG010000220.1 GCA_012518885.1 Clostridiales bacterium
AGTGTCTTCCTAGTCCCAAGGTGTCTTTTAAAATATACGGTCTCCAAATACATTATTTGGTGCAATTCCCTTAATAAGCATTTCGGTCCATTCTTCTGTATAATATTTGGCCTTCTCATATATCTTGGGGTTAGACAAACCCTCAACAAAGGCTTGAAAATAAAGGAGCAAAAACTCATCTGAATATTTTAAGTCAATTTTTCCTTCCTTACGGCCTCTATGAAAAAAGTCTAACATCATATTGTAATTATTCTGGGCATATTTCTCCATAACTAAAGATAAGCCATCTTCATCCTTTTGGGTGATATATTTCATCATTTTTGAATAAAAGTTACTATTAATTTTACTTAGAAAGTCAATCTTATTCTGAGCTAATGTAGATAAAATATCTTCAAAAGATTTGCTCTCGTCCATAACTTCTTCTGCCTTTTTTATTAAGTCGTCTAGTATATATTTATAAACTTCATGAATTAAGTTATCCTTACTACCAAAGTATTTAAATATAGTGGTTTTTCCTACGTTGGAATGTTTGACAACATCATCTATAGTTATATTACCATCAGCACTAGCGTTCATAAGTTCAAAAGCTGACTTCAAAACTCTTTCTTTATTTTCTTTGGTTCTTCTTTCAAATCCATTCAATTATTAAACTCCTTTCTTAAGTTTGGTTCTAAAGTACATTATATACTATAAATTATGAACTATCAAAGGTAAAAGTAAGATAAATTATTGACTAAGACTAAAGTTAGTGATAACATAAAACTAAGTTATTAAAATAGTTCATAAATGTCTTGTTTAAAATAAACTAGTGAACTAAATCATATGTGATAGTTCACAATCAAATATGTAAGTTAAGGAGTGGAAGATTATGAGTGAAATTGTAAAACTACAAGGTGTTCAAAAGAGATTCGGTAAGTTTCAAGCTTTGAGAGATGTAAGCTTTACAGTAGAAAAAGAGCAAGTTGTAGGGTTTATTGGGCCTAATGGGGCTGGTAAGTCTACAACCATTCGTATTCTGCTAGGTATTCTAAGGCGTAACGGTGGAGAGGCACAAATATTTGGCAAGGATGTTTGGAAGGATAGTCTAGAAATTCATAAACGTATTTCCTATGTGCCAGGAGATGTTGCCCTATGGAAAAACTTAACCGGTGGTGAAATTATAGATTTATTCATGAAATTACATGGTGGTGGAGATAAGAAAAAGAGAGATTATTTGATAGAACGTTTTGAGCTAGACCCTAAGAAAAAGGCAAAAACTTATTCAAAGGGCAATAGGCAAAAGGTTGCACTCATATCAGCCTTGTCAGTTAATTCTGATTTGTATATTTTTGATGAACCTACTTCAGGTCTTGACCCATTGATGGAATCAGTTTTCCAGGAAGAAGTTGCAAGGCTTAAGAAGGATGGAAAGGCTATTCTCTTATCTTCTCATATATTAAGCGAGGTAGAGAGCTTAGCTGATAAGGTTGTTATTATTCGCCAAGGTGAGATTGTTGAAAGTGGTAGCCTAGATGAACTTCGTCATCTGACCCGTTATGCAGTAACATTAATGACTGAGGGGGATGTAGGCAAAATGGCCTCAGTAGCTGGAGTACATAATTTTGTGCTAAAGGACAAGGAAGCTAATTTCTCAGCTGATACAAGATATATTAATGATATTTTAAAGGAAGCCACTAAGCTTGGAGTTAAGAAGTTTGAAGCTACACCTCCAACTCTAGCAGATTTATTTATGAGGCACTATGAAGGTAACTGACTATAGGGGGAGGTAAGATATGTTGAAGAAGAGATTCATGAGCTGGGAAAGCTTATTGTTACATGATTTAAAGCGTGATTGGATAAAGATCCTAATATGGGTTATAGGCCTTGGAGCCTTTTCGGCAGGCTTTGTTCCTGCCTTTGTAGAAATTACAAAGGGTCAAGGGCTAATTGGAATGTATGAAGTATTGCAAAACCCTGCTATGATGTCAATTGTTGGACCTACACCAATTGATGTTGCAACATACTATACAATAGGTGCATTTTATTCTCATACTATGCTCCTGTTTTCTAGTTTGATTGCTATGATAATGTCAGCTTTACATATAGTAGGACGTACTCGTAAGGAAGAAGATTCAGGATTACTTGAATTAGTGCGTTCATTTGAAATAGGGCGCCAAGCAAACTCTTTAGCTGCTATCAAAGAAATGGTAGTAATAAATATTTTACTGGCTATTTTTACTAGTGGTCTATTGTACAGTTTTGATGCTGATACAATTACCATGGAAGGGTCACTTTTATTTGGAATATCAATAGGAATGGCAGGTATAATAGGAGGGGCCCTTGCACTTGTTTTGTCACAAATTATGTCATCCTCATCTAGTGCAATAGGTTCATCCCTTGGAATTATTGGTTTGCTATACATTATTCGTGCAGGCACAGATATTTCAAATGTAGACTTATCTATGATTAATCCTTTAGGATGGACTTATTTAACTTATCCATTTACTGAAAATAATTGGATCCCCCTATTATATGCCGCCATTTTCTCTATAGTTTTGGTAATCATTGCTTTTGCACTTGAAGGTGGTCGTGATATGGGGGCAGGATACCTACCTGAAAGGCAAGGTAGGGCAAATGCCAAGAAGTCACTACTATCTGTATCAGGTTTATTTATAAGGATTAATAGAGGAACAATAATAGCCTGGTTAATTGGATATAGTATATTAGGTATATCTTATGGGGCTGTTTATGGTGATATGGAAGCCTTTATTAAAAATAATGAACTTGCCCAGCTAATGTTTACCCAGTCAGGAGTATCACTTGAAATATCATTTACAAGTACCATAATGCTGGTAATGATGGGGCTAGTGTGTATAATACCAATAGTTATAATTAATAAACTTTTCGCTGTTGAAATTAACTCATATATTACTCAGCTTCAAGCCACAAGGGTAACTCGTGGTAGGCTTTACTGGACCAATATTGTTTTAGCTACTGTTGTTGGTTTGACAGGAATTATAGTTTCTGCAGCTTCCCTTGGTGCTACTGCCCTTTATGTAATGTCCGATAATACAACAATGGAGATGGTTGACTTTTTAACTTCAGGTTTTAATTCTATTCCAGTTGTATTATTCTATGTAGCATTGGCTGCCCTAGTACTTGGTTGGGTTCCAAGGTTAGGTAAGCTAGTATATGTTTATTTTACCTATTCATTTTTCTTAAGTTATTTCTCAGGTATTATAGACTTGCCTGATTGGGTTTTGAAAACAGCAATAAATAGCTGGATTCCAATGATGCCTATGGAAGATTTTGATTTAAGCATATTCATTACAATAACTGCTATTAGTTTAATAATGATTATAGTAGGATATCTTGGCTATAATAACCGTGATATGGTTGAAGGGGCTTAGGTTGATAGAATAGAGATAAAAATGAAGTAAGAATATAAGGAGGGCTATTATGGGTGAAGTAAAAACAAGGCCAACAAGTCTTGATGTAGATAGTTTTTTGATGGAAGTTGAACCTGCCACGAAAAGAGAGGATAGTATAGAATTAAAAAAGATATTTGATAGTGTACTAGATGAAAAAGCCACCTTATGGAGTAACAATATGATTGGATACGGGACCTATCACTATAAGTCTGATAGGAGTAAGCAAGAAGGTGATTGGCCTTTAATAGCCTTCTCGCCACGTAAGCAAAATATAACTATATACATCATGCCTGGCACAGATAAATATAAGGAATTACTGGATAAGCTCGGTAAGCACAAGGCTAGTAAAGGCTCATGCATATATATTAATAAACTTGCAGATATTGATATTGATGTGTTAAAAGAAATAATTACAAGATCTGTAGCGGATATGAAAAGAATGTATGGGACAAATTAGAAGTAGCTTAAAATGGACCACTAGATTGTTAAAAAATATAGGACGATGATGTTTTGGAACCCCTTTTTGCCTACAAAGGAGGAAATATGAGAAAGATAGTACCATCATTATGGTTTGGTGATAATAATTGTGAAGAAGCGATTAACTATTATGTAAGTGTATTTCCAAATTCAGAGATAGTAAGTATTCAAAGATATCCTGATGAGAATCTTGATGAACATTTTAAAGGAATGGCAGGTAAAGTGATTACCGCTGAGTTTACCCTAAATGGCCAAAAGTTTTTCGCATTAGATGGTGGCCCATATTTTCACTTCAATGAAGCCATATCAATAACCATAGAATGTGAAGACCAGAATGAAATTGATTATTATTGGGAGAAGTTATCTCATGTTAAGGAGGCAGAGCAATGTGGTTGGGTTAAGGATAAGTTCGGCCTTTCTTGGCAGATAGTGCCCTACAATATGGGAGACTTACTAAAGACTGATGCCCAAGTACAAGCTATGATGCAGATGAAGAAAATTATAATTAAGGAACTTGAGGAAAAGGGATGATTACCAGACATGGGGACGTACCTTTAACCTAAAATATACTTACCACAAAGGAGTTTTCTGTTTTACTATTACCCCAATAATTCCAAAGTTATCAATGGACTTTACAACCCCACCTTGTTATACTATTAACAATAATTAACATTGGTATAGGTACAAATGGAAGACTCATACAATGGTGGTAATATTATAGTAAAATAATTGATGCTTAGGTCTATATTGATGTATTTGTGTAACTGATAAACCTCTGGAGAAGGGATATAATAATATGACTAAGATTACTGTTATTCATGGCCAATCACACAAAGGGTCCACATATAATATCACCAAACAAGTACTTGATAAGCTATCTAATGTAGATACACAAGTAGATGAATACTTTATGCCTAGGGATACACCAAACTATTGTGTCGGATGTTACAAGTGTTTTAATGAAAGTGAGAACGCATGCCCACAATCTGATAAAGTACAAAGAATTGTTAAATCTATGGAAAGCTCCGACCTTATTATTATTAATTCACCTACATATTGCTATGGAATGACGGGACGGTTAAAGACACTATTTGACCATTTTGGATATATGTGGCTTTCCCACAGGCCAAAAGAAGCTATGTTTAACAAAGTTGGTCTAGTTATTTCAACGACAGCAGGAGCAGGAGCTAACAAAGTTACTAAGTCATTGTCACAGCAATTATTTTGGATTGGAGTAGCCAAGGTGTTTCGCTACAGTAAGAATGTAAACGCTTCAAACTGGGAAGAGGTTCCCAGTAAGATTAAAGAATCAATAGAAAAAGAGACCTCTA
>JAAYRG010000221.1 GCA_012518885.1 Clostridiales bacterium
CAACAATTGCCCTATATGATATTGACCCACAAAGACTTGAAGATTCAGAAATTATTTTAAATGCAATTAATAAAAATGTTAATGAAAATAGGGCAAATATTAAGTCTTATTTGGGGGTTGAAAATCGCAAAGAAGCCTTACGCGGTGCAGACTTTGTTGTTAATGCAGTTCAAATTGGTGGTTATGACCCATGTACTATAATTGATTTTGAAATACCTAAAAAGTATGGTCTTAGGCAAACCATAGCTGATACCTTAGGGATTGGTGGGATTATGAGGGGGCTTAGAACAATTCCTTTTATGCAAGAGATTGCAGATGATATGGAGGAGGTTTGTCCAGATGCCTTACTGCTAAATTATACTAATCCTATGTCTATCCTTACAGGTTATATGCAGCGTTATACAAGTATTAAGACAATAGGATTATGTCATAGTGTTCAGGTTTGTTCAGAAGACCTCCTAAAGGACCTAGGCATGGAAGACAAGTTAGATGGAAGAAAAGAACTAATAGCTGGTATAAATCATATGGGATGGCTATTAGAAATAAAGGATAAATATGGTAATGATTTATATCCAGAAATAAGAAGAAGAGCTTTAGAAAAGAATGCAAGCCAAAAGCACAAAGATATGGTTAGATATGAATATATTAAGCATTTTGGATATTATTGTACTGAATCAAGTGAACACAATGCAGAGTATAATCCGTTCTTTATAAAGAGTAAATATCCAGAGTTAATAGATAGGTTTAATATTCCACTTGATGAATATCCAAGAAGATGTATAGAACAAATAGAAGGATGGAATAAGGAAAAAGAAAATATCCTTAAGGATGGAAAAATAACTCACACTCGTTCTAAAGAATATGCTTCTTATATCATGGAAGCAATGGTAACAAATAAGCCTTATAAGATAGGTGGTAATGTGATTAATACTGGACTTATAGAGAATCTTCCACAGGATGCTTGTGTTGAAGTTCCATGTATGGTAGATGGGAGGGGAATTAATCCTTGTTATGTAGGAAGACTTCCTGTGCAACTAGCTGCCATGAATATGACCAACATTAATGTCCATCTAATGACCATAGAAGCAGCAAGGAGTAAGAAAAAGGAACATATTTATCAAGCCGCAATGCTAGACCCTCATACGGCAGCTGAACTTTCTCTTGATGATATTGTTAAGATGTGTGATGAACTAATAGAAGCCCATGGTAAATATATGGAAATGTATAAGTAAGTATATATGTAATAGATGGCTAGAGGTTGGGGTTTATCATAAGGTATAGGTTACGGGGGACTTTATATAGATCGGCTCACTAAGGGTGCCAGGCTAAGTAAACACAGGGTGAAGAAGAGCTTCATACTTAAGTTTACTTAGTCTGACACCCTTAGTTTGTATTTTTTAGCCCATATCGCAATACCCATACCTTGACCAAAATGTCGAATTTTGGTATAACTGGTACAAATTGTATATAGATTCTTGTGTATAGTCATCTTAAACGTCAATTACTATGTGAGATTATTACATTCATGATAATGACTATTTTATAAAATAAAGTCACTCTAAAATCTAGTAGCTCAACTACTTTCTATATGTTTATATTTGAGTGAAATGAAAGGAATGTGGGTTATTATTAAGATACATAATAAAAAAAATACTGTTACTAAAAAGGTGCAGAGACAAAATAAAATACCAAAATACAAATATCTTATAGCTACAATATTTATGAGTATTATTGCTATCTTACCCCTAGTTGTAAGATTGAAAACTTTAATGTTAGACAAAGACCTATTGATGTACCATCCCTCTCAAGGTGGTTACATTACTGATATAGCATTGTATTATAAGAATATTTTCTTTATAGTACTTGTAACTTTACTAACTCTTGTATTTATAGGTGAAAGGATTTATCCTGACACAGTAGTTAAAACTGCATATTCAAAGTATAATACCAATAAAAATTATCTTATTTTATGTGGTGTTTTTTTGTTGACTATAATTATTTCTTTTGTATTTTCAAAAAGTAGAGCAGTATCTTTACTAGGAGCTCCTAATTCTTTTGAGGGGACGATTACATGGATAGGATACATCCTACTATTTATCTTTTCTATAAATTATTTTGATGAAGAATTTTATAGGGTATTTTTATATAAGGCTTTTACAGTTTTAATTATATTCATTTCTATTTTTGGTATCGTTGAATTCTTCTATAAGAGTCCCTTAGACATGTCTATTTTTCAATATATTATTTTGCCTAAAGAGTATTGGGACCAAATTGGGACTTTAGAAATAACATCGTATTTTGGACAAATTAGTCTTACTCTTTTTAATCCAAACTATGCTGGCCAATTCCTAGCTCTTGGTATACCTATCTTGTTATCTATAGGATTTACAAGATTAGAAAAGAAGTGGTATAAAACCTTTTATCTTATTCTAGTGGGTGTGGCAGCTTTTGTTTTGATACTAACGGGTGTTTCAGCAGCTATCTATGCTTGTCTAATAGGATGCATATTTATGGTATTTGTGCACCATAATAGGAAGTTTTCTAGGAGAATGGTCTTATCCTTCTTGGTGACAATTGTTCTAGTTCTTGTTACTAGTCCAATTAAAGAGACAAAGCTAGTCGATGCAATGTTAGCTGATTTCTCGAATGAGAATAGACCAACTACATACAACTTTCAAATCAAAGAAATAAACTTAGAGGATGATGGAGTTGAATTTACTGGGTTAGGAAGGCAGTTTAAGGTCAAGTATGATGAGGAAAATAATGAGTATATTTTTTATGACTCTTTGAAGAGGCCGATTAACTACATAAGAAATGATAATACTTACATATTCACAGATTCAGCCAATGTTGAAATAAGGCTAGACCAGTATGACAATTACTTTTTGGTTGACCTAGGGTATAAAGGACCTATGCACTTTGGCTATGTGGATGGCCAGTACTATGCCATAGGGGTAAACGGTTCCCTGATTGATGAGATTAATAATGATTATACTGATTTAAACCGTTCATTATTTAACTTCGCTACGGGGAGAGGCTATATCTGGAATTTGTCCTTGCCCTTGTTAAAGGAAACTATAATAAAGGGCTTTGGTGCTGATTCATTAGTATTCCATATACCTCAGGATGATTTTGTTGGTAAATTAACCTATCACGGAACACCAGTAATGATAATAGATAAGCCTCATAGTATGTTCTTGCAAATAGCCCTAAGTTTTGGAATTGTAGGTTTGATAAGTTTTCTTCTTATATTAATGTTTTATTTCAAATCATCTTATCTTATATACAAAAACAAGGAAAATGTAAAAGCATACAATAGAGATTTATATATTGTTTTTATTGGAATAACAACAGGAATTATATGTTACCTAATCTGTGGGGGCTTCTATGATAGTAGTATTACCCTTGCGCCTCTTTTTTGGATTGTTCTTGGTATGGGGGTATCCATTAATAACAAGTTAATGCTTAAAGATTCTTCTAATTAAGGCTAGGTTTAGAGAAGAAAAATAAATCAATGGTCTTGGTTAAAAGAATTAAAATACAAATAAGTATTTATGAGGGGGGATTAGTTTAAGAGTTAACATATTGATTTGCAAAAAA
>JAAYRG010000036.1 GCA_012518885.1 Clostridiales bacterium
AAGAGGAGGTTTATTATGGGAAACAATAGAAAAATTACATTTGGTGGTAACCCAGTTACCTTACTTGGAAACGAAATTAAAGTTGGTGACCTAGCTCCTGATTTTAAGGTTCTTAGCGGAGACTTGTCCGAAGTTTCACTAGCTGATGCTAAAGGAAAAACTATAGTCCTAAGTGTTGTACCCTCTGTAGATACCTCTGTTTGCGCCCTACAAACAAAGCGCTTTAATCAACTAGCTTCAGAAATAGATGATACTATTATCTATACCATAAGTGTTGACTTACCTTTTGCCCTATCACGTTTTTGTGCGGCTGAAGGAATAGATAATATTAAGGTTTTATCTGATCATAGGGATTTAGATTTTGCAATGAAGTACGGCTTCTTAATCAAGGAACATAGACTACTTACAAGAGGTATTGTTGTAATTGACCCTGAAGGAAAAGTTAGGTATGTTGAATACGTAGAAGAAGTAACCAATCATCCAGACTATGATAAGGCTTTAGAGGTTGTAAAGGCAATTTAATCATATAAAAAGTTAACCCCCATTCTATAAGTCCTATAAAATGGGGGTTGTTTTTATATAATTAATTCGGTCTTAATTAGTAGTTTTCTGCACGTACTTCAAAGAAGCTTTGAGAGTATCCACATGTTGGGCAGCTTTCTGGAGCCTTCTTGCCAATTACAAGATGTCCACAAACTCTACATTCCCACATAGTTTCTTCTGCTTTTTCAAATACTTGTTGAAGCTCAACGTTGCTTAGTAGTTTACGATAACGTTCTTCATGAGCCTTTTCGATTGCAGCAACTTTACGGAACTTGTCTGCTAATTCTGGGAATCCTTCTTCTTCTGCATCCTTAGCCATACGATCATACATATCTGTCCACTCGTAGTTTTCACCCTTAGCTGCTTCTAATAGGTTGTGAGCTGTATCACCTAAACCACCAAGAGCTTCAAACCATAAACGAGCATGTTCTTGTTCGTTTCTTGCAGTTGTTTCGAAGATTGCAGCTATTTGATCATATCCTTCTCTTCTTGCGATGTTAGCAAAGTAAGTATACTTACCTCTTGCCATTGATTCTCCTGCAAATGCTTCTAATAAATTCTGTTCTGTTTTTGTTCCAGCATACTTGTTAACAGGCTTGTCTCCACCTTCTTCTACCTTAGTAAATTTGGATGCAGGTGCTTTACAGATTGGGCATACAAGATCATCTGTAAGTTCTCCCTCATGAATGTAACCACATACTGAACAACGATATTTTGCCATTATTAAATCCTCCTTAATTATAAAATATAAGTTAATAAAATATTACTCGAAACCAGCTATAAACTAGCGAACATTATCCTCGTGTAACTAGTAATATTTTAGCATAGAAATAGTTAAAGTTCAAACACACATATTTCAATAGTTTGTCTTTTCGTAATTATTTCTTATGAAGCTAGTATAACATATAAGGATAGATAACACCAGTAATAATTACTGTTATTGTTATATATTTTTTATTTTGCTTTGTTTGTAATCTCTTTGTTGGCATCTTGTAGCATAAATACAAGATTCTTTTAGTAATCATTACTATGATTATGCCACATGTCGATTATTTTAAACACTAGTTGATTACATTTCTAACAATTTAATTTAATTCTTATCTTCTGTTAATTGTTTGCTAAAGTTATAATAATTATTGCTACTCTTAGGTCTTACTTACATAAACCTTGATAAAAGGAACTAACCAGTATAGGTCTACTAGTTAGTTCCTTTCTTATTACTTATTAAAGATGGTAACTTCAAACTACATGCTAATTACTTCATATCCCTCTTCTATATACTTCTTCATACCTGCATGACCATTCATATCATCTAACATGGTAAGGCCGGACTCAAGATTCTTATCGTAAACCTCCAATACCTTAGAACAAGCAAGACAAACTCCTGCAATAAGGCCTTCTTCCTTTGCCTTGTTATAAAGGGGATTGTTTTCATCCTCGAAAACTGGAACTAGGGTTACAGACCCACCCTCAAAAATAATTTTTACTTCTACACCCGTCTTATAAAGGTCTAGTGCATTCATTAAAATATGTTGAAAACACATCTTCTTCTCGGTCATACCGTAGAATAATACCTTTTTCATTATAATACCTCCCTTGATTACCTATTACTCATAGTATTTTGCTTGGGCCTCGTAGAGGGACCTATACAAGTCATTTTCATTAATTAACTTACTATGGTGGTCGTTTCCAGTGATTTTACCATCTTCTAATACTATTATTCTATCACAAAAACGACTGGCACTCATCCTATGAGATATAAATATTGCAGTTTTTCCCTTGATTAAGTCTGCAAAGTGTCCGTATACCTCACTCTCAGCTAGGGGGTCTAGGGCGGCTGTTGGTTCGTCAAGAATAGCTACTGAAGCATCCTTGTATATGGCTCTTGCTATTGCAAGCTTTTGCTTTTGCCCTCCTGAAAAATCTGTAGCGTCATCATTCAAACTTTTCTCTAGCCAGGTATTTAGGCCACTAGGTAACTTATTTATTGCTTCTGTTAACTCTACCTTATCTATTACCTTATCTAACTTGGCTTTAATATCTAACGGAATGGTGTTTTCCTCTGCATCTATATCTGCCTTAGTCCATGTACTTGCGACATTTTCCCATATACGAAGGGGGAAGAGTTTAAAATCTTGAAAAACACAGGCTAATTCATCCAAATAATCAGAATATGAAAACTCCCTAATGTCTACTCCATTCCAAAGAATTCTTCCTGAATCAGGTTCAAATAGCCTACAGATTAGCTTTACAATAGTTGACTTACCAGCATTGTTTCTTCCTACTATGGCAAGGGCCTCCCCTTCATTAAGGGTAAAGCTAACATTATCAAGTATCTTTCTATCAGTTTTAGGATAAGTAAATGATACATTTTCAAAAGTAAGCTGCTTTAATCTTCCAGGTTTCTTAGGCTTTTTATTATCATCCTTTTTCTTTAAGTGAATATGCCTTTTACTTTCACTTGCATATTCTTCATCCATTTCTTCTAATTCTAAAAAGGCTATAACTGGCTCAATTACATTAATTAGGTTAATTGTTTCAATTATATTCTTACCAAGTGTTTTTAAGCTGTTTCCGTAATTCTCGTTGGCTCCAACTAGAATTGAGAAGTCACCAAGGCCTATTTTGGCTCCCATTATTCCTAAAACCCTAAGTCCTGAATAGGAGTATAGAATTAGTCTTGAGAAGATATTAATAAATGTTGATACTGTTTGAGCATTACCAACCTTAACATTCATATCCCTAAGCTTTGATACAATTTCTTTGTTATAGTCTAGGAGTCTTTCTACCACTACATCTGACAAACCATATAAACGGTGTTCCTTCTGATGTATTTCATCAGTTAAGATCCCAACATAATAATTGTACCTACGGTTAACTGGTACTAGCTCCTGTTGAAACTTTATGGCTAGACTAGATAATTTACCTTCAATCGCAAAGGCAATTAGGGAAATAAGGGTTACTCCTACAAAGAGTCCAATGCTAAAATTAAGTAGAATAGTAATAATACCAACTATTGCAATTATAGCAGCTAAGATTCCTTGTAAATTCTCAAAAATCCAATGAAGGTAACCGTATTCTATGGGGGCTAGGGCCCTTTGCTTTAAGTCAAGAGCATCTGGGTCTTCAAGAATCTCGTATTTTACCTTGGTAATCTTTTGGGAAAAATGTAGGTCTACCTTTCTAGTAAATATATTCTGCTCATGATTATTAAGCTGAAAGCTAATATCCTCAAAGTAGTTAACTAGTAGCTTTACTACGGCTAAGATAATTATTACTTGTATGAACTTGGCAAGGGGCCAGTTTTTATCAAAACCATCTAGGATAATCTTAGGTATCCAGATTGTTAGTAATACATTACCTGATTGAAGGATACTAGATAAAATAGTTACTAAGAGTAACTGGGGCCTAAGTTTTACCGCTAGACCAAATAGGGCAGAAAATATCTTCTTGGTTGGAATCTTATTTGAATTAATAGTATTATCCATAACTTACGCCCTCACCTTTCTCAATATAATCTTCTTCAAAAATCTTTCTTTCATCTATATCTTCATCTGCTGCTTCCTTTTTATAATAACTAGCTTGGGCATCATACATATCTTTATATAGTCCAGGTCTACTTACTAATTCATCATGGGTTCCAATTTGTTCAATCTTACCACCATTAAGCAGAATTATCCTATCGCAAAATCTCGTAGAGGCAAGCCTGTGGGAAATAAAGATTGCAGTCTTATCCTTAATCAAACTTTCAAAATCCCTGTATATTTGTTCTTCAGCTATTGCATCTAGGGCAGATGTTGGCTCATCTAAAACTAATATTTCTGCACTATCTCTGTATAGGGCCCTTGCAATTGCTAACTTTTGATTTTCTCCACCTGAAAGGACAACTCCTTCATCTTCTACAACCCTAAGCATCATAGAGTCAATTCCGTTCTTGTAAGACTCTATTTTTCCCCAAAGTCCTGCTTTTTTTAGGGACTCTTCCACAAGTTCCTTATCAATATCCCCTAGTGAAACAGCAACATTTTGGGCAATTGTTAAGGCTATTGGCTCAATCTCTTGTAATACTACTGCAATTAGTTTATTTAAGCTATCTTGAGAAAGGCTTGCTATGTCTATGCCACCTATTAGAATTTGACCCTTTTCAGGTTGATATAGACCTGTTAATAAACTTATAAGGGTTGTTTTTCCTGCACCGTTAACTCCAACTAGGGCAACACTTTCCCCCGTTTTTATTTGTAGGTTTAGACCTTCTAAGACCCAGTTATCTGATCCAGGATACCTAAACCATACATCTCTAAACTCAATGTCTACCTTGTTCTTTAGTTCCATCGGAAAGTCCTGGCCCCCCTTTGAACTTAGGCTTGCATCTAGAAAGTCGTAAAGGTAGTCTATATACATTGATTCTTCGTAAACATAAGCAATTACCCTGCCTATTTCCTTAAGCTGCATGCTATATATACCTACGATACTAAGTATCATTACTAGAACTGCTGCATCAATTCTACCATCAAAATAGTTGACTACTAGAACTGCTGCAATTCCAAGGTCAATAAGCACAAGGGCTATTGTTACAGGAATAGTTGTCTTAAGCCTTTTAATCCTAAGCTTTATTTGTAATTTTATATTCTTTTTAATCAAATGATTGGCTAAGTTCTCAAAGGCACCACGCATTTTATAGACCCTAACATCTTTTCCATAATTAAAGTCCATAGATATATTACTTACACGGCTAGACTTACGACCAACTTCTTGGAACTTTGGCATTAGGGAATGATGGTAGGAACTATAGGAATACCTTGAGTAGGCATTAATAATAATAGAAACAAGTGCAATAATAGGGATTAGGGGATTAACCCTAGCTAATATAATACTTAGAATAAGGGTTGCAACCACAGACTTTCCAATTTTAAATATTTCATGGTAAATACCCTCCATCCCTGAATTATTACTACCTACGGCAGCACTCAGGTCTCCAACAGAGTTTAAGAAGCTAGCATCTTCTCTAAGGCCTAGTTCTATTTTAGTCATCTTATGGAAGGCCTTCCCCAAACTCTCTATTCTTATATTCATAAACCAGGAGTAGGTTCTCATTTCAATTTGAATTGTTATTGCACTTAGGACAAAGAACAAGAGGCAGTATACTAATATGGATAAAAGCATTGACCTTGCTTCTCCTACCGTGCTTACATTCTGACTTAATAATCCTTGTATAGACTCTACAATAAACCTCATTATAAAGGCACTAAGCACAGGAATTAACCCTCCTGTTATTGCACATATTACTTGGGCTACAACAATCTTTTTGTTTTCAAAAACAGGCTTATATAGCCTTTTTAAGACTTCCCTGCGAGTCCTCTTCTTTGGATGTAGGTATGACTCTCTATAGTCTGGGTCTCTTAATTTTTTAACTAAATTTTCTCTTCTATCTATTGCTTTTAATTCAACCATATCTTTTTATCTTTCTATCTCTTATATAAACCGTCATATATAAACACACAACTTAAGCTACTACCTACAAACTAATTACAACAGTTTCACCACTAGCACTTTCAACATTAACAAGCTCTAGCTTTGGATACTTACGCTTTATACGATTTATTTCAGCAAATATTTTTTCTAGGTCTTTTGCTGATAATTTCAAATTATTAGTTTCCGAATTACTATTAATGGCATTTGCAGCTATTCTTGCAGTTAACTTATTAAGTAGTAGTCTAGTAGGGAAATAAAGATTAATGTTTTTATCATCAGATTTAATTTTAATTCTCACCTTATTCAACCTCTATCTCAATAATATCCCCGTCAGCTGATTCAACCTCAATAAGTTTTCCTACTAGTCCCTTGTCAACTAGATCCATTATCTTAGCAAAGTCTATCCCCTTTAAATTCTCATTGTTTGAGATTTGAGGCATTTCCATTCCTAGTTCTAATCCAAGCTTAACTAGTGACATAGGAAGGGCCTAATTATATGAAGATACCATTAGTTGAAAAGGCCTTTATTTTCCCAACTAGTGGTTGTTTTTTCACTCAACCAGTGGTTGAAACCCTTGGTTTTAGCCGATTACCTTCTCAAACCTAATCAAACCTTC
>JAAYRG010000004.1 GCA_012518885.1 Clostridiales bacterium
CTTTTCGAGTACTTCAGTTAGAAGAGAGGATAAAAACCGTCTAAAAAATTATTTATTAAAAAGTTTAACCTCCAGGGAGGTCGTATATGTCTTATTTGTGTTAAAAATATGACATACACGACCTCCCTTTTTCTTTAATAAGCCCACTTTGTTAAGGTTCTAACGCTAAGCTATGTTTAAATAATCCACATAAAGAATATTTCTGTACAAATTTATTGTATCTTATATAGTTTTTTAATTTGCGATAACAAGCTCTTTTTTAGAATATTTGTATAGTTATATAAAATAATTTGCCTTAATGTTTCCAATTTGCACTAATAGTTCTATGCCTAAATAATATTGCAATATACATTTAAGATATATTTATCCATCTAAATAATATTTTTTTACACTATAAAAGTATTGCAAGAATATTTTATTATGTTAAAATAGATAACATCACTGTTTTAATTAAGAGTTTATTTATAGAAAAGGATAGGTCCTATGTCAGGTAATGATATAAAAGATACACAGAATTTAATCAATAATGATAACATCGAAGTCATGAAAGAAGTAAATATAGATAAAAATGCACATGAACAAGATGTTACCAATTCTCAGGAAACTATTGAACAAGATAAAGATACTGTTACTGGTGTTAGAGATGACAATAGACGAATTTTACTGTGGTCTATTGCTGGTATGTTCCTTATTTACTTAGCCTATACAGGCTTTACCGATTATTATAATAGCTATGGCCAGGGTATGTCTTGGTTAGTAGTAGCAATATTTGTTCTTTTTGCAGTTTTTGGAGTTTTTTTAGTTATTAGAAGTATTATAGCTGATAGAAAACTTCGTAAGAGAAAAAAGATTGATAAAAGATAACAAAAAAATTAATCAAACAAAAGTTAAATACAAGAAAAAGAACATAATTCGATAGCGGATGAAAGCACAAACAATAAAATATATACAAGAAAAGAAAATAAAACACAAAATTCATATTGACAAAAAAATATTGAAGTGTATAATATATGAATGTAGTCTAATATAATTAATATTTATTAGTAGAACATAAATTGGCAGAGAAGAAAATAGTATATTGTACTTAACGTAAACACCCTTGAATACAATGTTGCAAGACTGTTGTTGGTTAGCAAAGAAGCAACACAACAAGGAAAAATAAGTTAATAATTATACACTTTGATTCTGCGTACAACTGTTGTTCTAGACATATTTGTTAACTATTAAACAGTTGCTATTTATTGCTATTACTATTAATGAATATGTGATATAAAACATAAGATTTGTTTTGTTTCCAACTATTAAATTCATAAGTAGATAAGTAAAATTTATTGAGATAGCAATTAAGTAATAATAAGTAATAAGAAGAAGGTGAAGAAATGGCTGAAGAATTATTCCGAATGGTCAATATTTCCAAATCTTTCCCAGGTGTTAAGGCGTTAGATAAAGTATCTATAAGCGTTAATAAAGGGGAGGTTCACGGTCTTGTTGGAGAGAACGGAGCTGGAAAGTCTACTCTTATGAAAGTAATGAGTGGAGTGTATCAGGAGGACGAAGGTGAAATCTTTATTGAAGGTAAAAAAGTTGAAATTAATAGCGTAGCTAAAGCACACGAGCTAGGTGTTTCAATTATTTTCCAAGAGTTAAACCTACTTCCACATTTAAATGTGGCTGATAATATCTACATTGGTAGACAACCTAAAAAAGGTCCATTTGTTGATGACAAGAAGATGCATGCTGATGCTCAAGCAGTTCTTGATGATTTAGGTATTGATATTAATACATATACAACAGTTAGTTCTCTAAGTGTTGCTCAACAACAAATGGTTGAAATTGCCAAAGCAATTTCTATGAACTCTAGAATCTTAGTTCTAGACGAACCATCTGCAGCATTAACAGATAAAGAGATTGATCAATTATTTGTAATTATCCGCAGATTGCAGAAAAAGGGCGTAGGAATGGTTTACATTTCTCACAGAATGAATGAGTTAGAAGAACTTTGTGAACGTGTAACTATTATCCGTGACGGCCAATACATCGACACTGTTAAATTATGTGATGTAACAATGGACGAAGTTGTTAACATGATGGTTGGTAGAGCCCTTGAAGACAAGTACCCAGTTTATGAAAGAAAAATTGGCAATGTTAAGTTAGAAGTAAAGAATCTAAAACAAGGTAAGAAATTAAATATTGACCACCTTGAAGTTAGAGCAGGTGAAATCCTAGGAATTTCAGGGTTAGTAGGCTCAGGAAGAACTGAGACTGCAAGATGTATATTCGGAGCTGATAAGGCTGATAGTATAGAAGTTTATATCGATGGCAAAAAGGTTGAAATTAAATCAGTAGAAGATGCTGTTAAACATGGTATAGGCTATGTTACAGAAGATAGAAAGTTCGATGGACTAGCACTAGACCTTGATGTTAACTACAATACGAACATGGCCCATCTAAAACACCTTTCTAAATTTGGTTTCTTAGATGATAAGGCAGGAAGAGAAAACTCATTACATTATAAGGAGCAACTTCGTATTAAAACTCCTACTATTAAAGAGAGAGTTAGAAACCTAAGTGGTGGTAATCAACAAAAGATTGTACTTGCAAAATGGCTAAGTAACAATGTTGATATCCTTATTTTAGACGAGCCAACACGTGGTATTGACGTAGGTGCAAAATACGAAATCTATGAGTTAATGAATGAGTTAAGCGATCAAGGTGTTGCAATTATAATGATTTCTTCAGAATTACCAGAAGTATTAGGTATGAGTGATAGAGTTGCTGTTATGCATGAAGGTTCAATCTGTAAGATACTTAATGCTAAGGAAACAACTCAAGAAGAAGTTATGACTTATGCAGCAGGATACGCTCAATAAGAATTGATTTAATACAATGTTCATAAATATATCGGAGGTTAAAAAGGTGAAAGAGAGATTTTCAAATTTAAGCCCAAGTGCTAGAAAAGGTATATTCTCTGGTGGAGCATTAATTTTACTATTTATTGTCTTCTCCATAGCGAATCCACTTTTCATTACAAATAATAATATTATAAATATTTTCCAACAAGTTGTTACATATTCAATACTAGGTTATGGTTTAACATTCTGTTTAGTTGCAGGTGGTACTGACCTTTCCGCTGGTGCTTCTATGGCCCTATCAGGAATTATGGTTACAAGCATGCTAATTTCAGGTGTACCTCTAGTAGTAGCAATTGTTTTAGCAATACTATTTGGTGTTGCAATGGGTATCTTAAATGGTTTCATTATTGAAGTTTTACATGTTGTTCCATTTATAGCAACATTAGGTACTCAATGGGTATTCCGTGGTTTAGGTAACGTTATTGTTGATGGTAAACCAATCTACACTAACGTAATTCCAAGCGAAGGTGTTCAAAAAGCATTCTACCAAATTGGTGGTGGACGTTTACCAAACGGATTACCTTACTCTGTTATTATTGCCCTTGTATATGGTATTGTTCTAGCTGTTGTACTTGCAAAGACTCGTATAGGTCGTCAAATCTATGCAGTTGGTAGTAACGTAGAAGCAGCAAAACTTTCAGGTATCAATACTGTTAAAACTAGAATGTTTGCTTATTCAATAAGTGGTGTATCCGCAGCAATTGCTGGTATTATAACAACTTCTAGAATTTCATCAGCACAACCAATGGCTGGACAAGGTCTAGAACTAGAAGCTATTGCAGCTTCAGTTATCGGTGGTGTATCTAACGCTGGTGGACAAGGTACAATTGTAAACACTATCATTGGTGCTTTAATCATGGGTGTTTTAAGAAATGGACTTAACTTAATGGGTGTAAGTTCTTTCGTTCAACAAATTATCGTTGGTATTATATTAGTAGGAGTTATTGCTCTTGACGAATATAATCATAGAAAACAAGCTAAATAAAAAGCTAACTATTCAAGGAGGATAAAATGAAGAATTTTAAAAAAATATTAGCCCTAGCAGCAGTTTTAGTATTAGTAGTAGGACTTGTTGCTTGTGGTGGTAAAGATTCAGCTAACGCTGGAAAAGATGCTAATGCAGATTCATCAGATGCTGGTTCAGAAGACCGCAAAACAGTTTATTTCTTAACTAAGATTTTAGGTAACCAATACTGGTCAGTAGTAGAAGAAGGTGCTCGTGCAGCAGCTGAAGAACTAGGTATTAACATTGTTGTTACTGGTTTAGCTACTGAAGCAGAAGTTGAAAAACAAGTTCAACAATTACAAGACGCTGTATCAGCACAAGCTGACGCTATCGTAATTGGTCCTACAGACTCAACTGCAATGGCAATGCCTGTTGAAAACGCATTTGACTCTGGTATTCCAATTATTATCGTAGACACTATGATCAACACTGACAAATACAGTGTAGCATACATGACAGACAACGTAGAAGCTGGTAGAATGGCAGCTGAAGAAATGATTCGTCTACTAAAAGAAAACGGAGTTAGTGAAGATGAAGAAGCTCAAATAGCTATTCAAATTGGTAACTCAGGTTCTCAAACAATCATTGACCGTAACAAAGGTTTCAATGAATACTGGGATGCTAATGCACCAGAAAAATGGGTTGTATTAAATGATGATATCAAAGTTAACGATGGTGATATCACAAAAGCTGTTGGATTTACTCAAGACTTCTTAACTACATATCCTAACCTAAAAGGTGTGTTTGGTCCAAACAACGGTTCTACAGTAGGATTCGTTACTGGATTAACTGAAGCAGGTAGAGAAGATGTTGCTTTAGTTGGTTTTGACTTCTCAACAGAAATCGAACAAATGATTAGAAATGGTGGATTCACTGTTTCAACAATCGTTCAAAAACAATACATGATGGGTTACGAAGGTGTTAAAGCTGGAGTTGCTCTATCAAACGGTGAAGAAGTTGCTGAAAAATTAGTTGACACTGGTACTCTAATTGTTAACGAAAGCAATATTGATGATGCTGATGTTCAAGACATCATCAACCCAGCAAAAGACAAATAATAATTACTATATAATTATTAACATATAGACAAAGGGGAAGGAGTATTTATCTTATTTGGCGAAATGCAGCAAATAAGGCAAATACTCCTTCTTTCTTGTCTTTTTTGTGTTTATCTTTTAAATCTTGTTATCTTCTGATATAATGTTATAATGGAAACGTTATTAACGTTACGTAAATATAAACTACACAAACATAAAGACAAGGAAAGTATCTATGAAAGAACAATTACTTAGTTTAAAAAAAGTGAATAAGTTTTATGATGAAGCACATATCTTAAAGGATATCAGTTTGGATATTAAAGATGGTGAATTTATAACTCTTTTGGGGCCATCTGGTTGTGGTAAGACTACCCTCCTTAGGTGTATTGCAGGTCTTGAAAGTATTGAATCAGGAGATATCTTATTAAATGGGGAATCTATAAAGGATCTAGCACCAAATAAACGCAATGTTAATACAGTTTTTCAAAATTATGCTTTGTTTCCTCACCTGACTGTATTTGATAACATTGCTTATGGACCAAGAATTAAAAAGGTTACGAAGGAAGATGAGATAAAGGTAAAAGTAGATGAAATGTTAGAGCTTGTTAAGATGGAAGGTTATGGCGATAGGATGCCCCACCAACTTTCTGGTGGACAAAGGCAAAGAATAGCTATTGCTAGAGCTTTGATTAATAATCCGGACATTTTGCTTTTAGATGAACCTCTAGGAGCCTTGGATTTAAAGCTAAGAAAATATATGCAGACTGAGCTTGCCCTTCTTCAAAAACAAACAAAGACAACATTTATCTATGTTACCCATGATCAAGAAGAAGCCCTTAATATGTCTGATAGGATAGTTATTATGAACGAAGGAAGAATCCTTCAAGTTGGTAGTCCAAGGGATGTATATAATAATTCTAATAGTCTCTTTGTAGCCGATTTTATTGGAGATAGAAATATTAAAGAAGTAGAAGTAGTAGAAAGAAAAGAAGACTTTTGCAGTGTTAAATTAGGTAAGAGTATTATAGATATAAGAACTGATAGAAGTATGGTAAAACCTAATGAATGTGATGGTAAAGTATATCTTGCAATTCATATGGACAAGATGAAAATATCCTATGACAAGGTAGATAATAGTCTATATGGTGAGATTACTTTTGTTCACTATGCTGGTTCTCAAATTAGGACAGAAGTGGATGTAGATGGTGAGAAGGTCACTGTAATTGAATACCAAAACGATTATGATAACTATAGAATTGGTGATAAGGTTTATATAAGTTGGGAAGAAAATGGGGCTATATTACTCCCTAAAGAAGATATTGAGAAAAGGGGTAATTAGTTATGAAGAAATCTACGAAAGAAAGGTTAAAACAGAATGCACCAGCCGTCCCTATTTTGGTTTACCTGATTCTATTAGTTGGTATACCGCTGTTACTTGTTGTCTTACTTAGTTTTTTCTCAAGGGATAGCCTGGGTAATATAGTTTTTGAACTTAGCTTTGATAACTATAAGAAAATGTTAGACCCAGTTTATTTAAGAGTTTTCTTTAACTCATTTATACTAGCTATCTTAACCGGACTAATATCATTGATTATTGGTTATCCTGTTGCTTATTTTACAGCAGGCCTTAATAGGAAATCCCGTTCTTTTCTTATACTATTAATTATGTTGCCATTTTGGATATCTTCTTTACTAAGAACTTATGGCTGGACAATCCTTCTAGGAAAAGACGGACTTATCAATAATGCATTAATATTTCTTAGAATTATTGATAAACCATTAAATTTAATGTATAACTTTGGAACTGTTCTAACAGGTACAGTATATATGCTTATACCTTATATGATTATTTCTATATATAATTCGGTGGATAAACTAGACAGGTCATTGTTAGAGGCGTCTTATGATCTTGGAGGTAGCAAGCTAAAGACTTTTTTTAAGATTACCCTGCCCCTTACAATGCCAGGTATAGCAAGAGGATATACCCTTGTTTTTATACCAGCCCTAGGCCTATACTATATATCTGACCTACTTGGCGGTGGGAACACTATGTTCCTAGGTAACCTGATAAATAATATGGCTACAAGAGGAAGAAATAAACCTCTAGCATCTGCCTTTGCTATAGGAATGATTTTACTTGTTTTGCTTGTATTATTTATATATAGTAAGGTATCTAAAAATAGTAAGGAGAGTCTACTGTGATGAATACAAAAGGAAGCAAATTTCGAACATTTTACTTATCCTTATTTTTTGTAATCTTATATGTTCCAGTCCTTAGTGTTGTCTTGTATTCATTTAATAAGAGTAGTTCTACTGCCCAATGGACTGGTTTTACATTTGATTGGTATTTACAACTTTTTAATGACCGAGTTATTTTTGAATCCTTTAAAATTAGTATGGTAGTTGCAATAATAACATCCACTGTATCAGCTATAATTGGCACTGCCTCAGCAGTAATATCCTCTTATGTAAGCAAGAAGGTAGAAAGTGCCATCAATGGAGTGATGTTTTTGCCTCTAATCATTCCAGAGGTAGCCCTTGGCTTATCTCTACTTATATTCTTTACTGAACTAAATCTAACCTTTGGGGTTCCAACCCTAGTTATTGGCCATTCTTTATTTTGTGTGCCTTATATTTATTTTATGGTTCAGCTAAGACTACAAGAGATTGACTCATCAATAATTGAGGCTGCAAAAGACTTAGGGGCTTCAAGTTGGCAGATTGTTAAGACGATAATATTGCCCCTTGTTATACCATCAACATTAACAGGTTCCTTGCTAGCATTTGCAATGTCCCTAGATGATGTGATAATATCTACTTACATGGCAGGTCCTACTGGTACAACCTTACCTGTTCATATCTTCTCAATGATGCGTACAGGGGTTACACCAAAGGTCAATGCCTTGTCAACACTGTTTTTACTGGGTACATTTTTATTAATTGGTTTAAATCAAACTATAGGAAGAAAAGGAGAGAAGTTCTATGAAGAGAATTAAAACTAGAAGAATATCTGCTATATTAGTACTTGCTTTCGTTATAATATTCTTGGCTGCTTGCGGTAATAACAAGAGCAAAGAAGAATCTCTAAATCTTATGACATGGGGTGGAGACTTTATACCTCGTGAAATAATTACAGAATTTGAAGAAGAAACAGGTATTAAGGTAAATCTAAAAGAAGTAACATCTAATGAGGATATGCAGTCTCTATTAGAGGCCAATCCTGACCAATATGACCTGGCAGTACTTACAGATTATATGGTTGATATTTTAAGAAAGAATGAAACTATAGGGGTATTAGATAAGGATAAGATTCCTAACTTTTCTAATATAAACCCTGTATACCAAAGTAAGTATTATGATGAGAACAATGAATATTCTATACCATATGCCATATCAACATCCCTACTTCTTGTAAATCCAAGTGCTGTAGAAGAGTTAGGAGCAGACCCTATTAAGGGATATGGGGACTTATGGCAGGAAGAATTAGAAGACAAAGTAGTTATAGTTGACTGGTCTATTGAAGTTATAGGAGTTGTTCTTAAAGCGTTAGGATATGAATATAACGAATCAGACCCAGATATCCTAGCTGAGGCAAGAGAGAAATTGTTTGAACTTGCACCAAATATTGTTAGGTTCGAAACAAACACACCTGAAGACTCCTTAATAAATGGAGAAGCAGTAGCTGGATTTATGTATTCAAATCAAGTTGTTAAAGGACTAGCTGCTGACGAAAACCTTGAGGCTGTATTCCCAGTAGAAGGAATGCCTATCTTTATTGACTCATTTGTAATGTCAAAAGAAGCGCCTAATAGTGATAATGCATACAAGTTCTTAGACTTTGTGCTAAGACCTGAAGTAGCTGCTAAAATTGCTGATATTACTAACTTTACTACAGCAAATAATGCTGCAGACGAATATCTACCAGAGGATTATAAGAATAACCCTGTTCTTAATATTCCTGATGAAGTAGCTGCAAATACAAGTTTCTATATTGATGTAGCTTCCGTATTAGAAGACTACGATTACATTTATTCTGAATTTAAAAATAAGTAGTGTATATAATCAAAGGAACAACCTATAACGAATATAGGTTGTTCTTTTTTTTGTGTACTTTTAATATAATATACAGAGAATATTATATTAACTGTCACAACATATTAACATTTACTATAATCAATAATAATGATATTTTAAAATTAGGCAATATGTATTATAATAGGAGAGAAATATGCAAAACACCATACTATTCAATGAAGGGTATACAAGGGAAGGGAGGTCTACTATTGAAAAGAACTATAATTAATAATGGCTTTGTTATTGACCCAGGAAATAAAGTTGCATCTAAGTTAAACATAGCCATTGAAGATGGCAAGATAACAGAGATTTCTAGCAAGATTCTAGATGGAGATATTATAATAGATGCAAGTGGCCTAATTGTCACACCTGGGTTTGTTGACTGTCATATGCACGAAGACCCCTACAATGAAGAGGAAGATAGGTTTGAGTTAAGTATTTTCCCTTGTATGCTTAGAATGGGTGTAACAACAGCAATAGGTGGTAATTGTGGTATTGGACCAACAGATATACCAAAATATATAGCGAGGGTAAGTATAAGGGATTAAGATGTAATGAAGATATCTTTAAGGAACTTAGACAAGAGGCTCCCCATACCCTAACTGTTGGACATGTTATGAGGGATGAAGAAGTAGATAGGGCTATAGGTCATCCTAATGTACTTATAGCAAGTGACGGAATTCTACATAGGAATCAAGGACATCCAAGAGCAGCTGGGACCTTCCCAAGACTAATAAACGAATATGTTAAGAAAAAGAAAATACTTACTTTATATCAAGCAGTAGAGAAGATGACCTATTTACCGGCCAAAAGATTTGGTATTAATAAGGGAACCTTAAGTCTTGGAGCTGATGCAGACATTACTATATTTGATTATGACCTGATTAAGGACAAGTCAAGCTTTAGGGAACCAATCCTAGAACCAGATGGCATTAAGTTTGTACTATTAAGTGGGGAAATAGTATTAAAGGATAATGTGATTCTAAATAACTCGGTTGGAAAGTTTGTGAGTAAAAGCTAATTAATTCAATAAAAAAAGGAGAAGGGAAATTATGGAATATGGATTCTTATCAGTTTTACCACCAATTATTACTATTATTTTAGCTTTTATAACTAAGAATGTATTTATCTCTTTGTTTTTAGGACTAATCCTTGGTAATCTAGTTATTTGCGATATGAATATTATGGCTGCTATTAATGGAGGTCTAAATGGAATTGTTTCAGTATTTGAAAGTCGTGGTAATACTATAGTAATTTTAGTACTTTTAATGATAGGTGCCTTAATACATATTATTGAAAAGTCTGGTGGTATAGAAGGCTTTGTAAGATTAATGGTTGAACAAAAGGGAATTATAAAATCAAAAAGAGCGGCAAATATTTTCACCTGGTTACTAGGGGTGGCAGTGTTTACATCAGGCTCTCTTAGTGCTATGGTTGTTGGTTCAGTAACTAGGCCAATAAATAATGCGATGAAGGTGCCGCATGAGAAGTCTTCCTTTATAGTACATACTACAACAACACCTGTGCAACAGGAACCTCAATGGGAACTAAGGCTATAACTTCTGTAATAGCCTTACTATGGCCTATGCTATGGGAGTTAATATTGCTCTAGTTGCTTCGGCAGTATGGGGCGGTAGTATTTTTGGTGACCACAGTTCACCTATCTCTGATACTACAATAATGTCTTGTGCAACAACAGGCTGCGATATAATGGATCATATAAATAGTCAACTTCCATATACCCTATTATCAGCTGCTACAACTTTTGTACTATATATTATTTTTGGATTTGTAATTTGACTGGAAACAATAGTAGAATTATGTAATTATTTAATTCTTCTTGTATTTTTTTGTAATTGTTCTATAATATATACAAGGATAAATTTGTTAATGATAAGCATAATTAAGTATGACTAATTCCAATATATAGCTTACTATTAAAATTAAACTAATTTAGATATTTCTACTGTGATAGGCAACTAACTATATAATTAGATGAGGTGATATATGAAAAGGGTCAAAATAACAGCTATGAAGCAAACTGTTTATCATGATTTAATTAAAGAGTATGAGAATCCCTTGGAAGATCCATGTAATATTGAGGTGGGCAAAGTTTTCATAGCTAATGGATGGGAAAAGCCAGAAGGATTGTGCCAAAGTGCATGGGATAGTATGTCTGCCTTTGTGATGACTCTTACATACGGCGGGCAGGATATTTATGACGGTTGGATGAAGAATAAGAAGTCTGCCATGATTTCTTGTAATGATGGTTTCCGTCCAATGAGTTTTTTGCTTGAGGTAGTAGATGAGGATGTCCATTAAAAACATATTAAAATTAGTCATGAAAACAATTAAATGAGTTGAGGTTACGCTTTTGATGTGATATATTAATAGAATAATGTTTTGTTTTATAATAATATAGTTTATTATTTGAGAAAATAATAAACTATATTATATATTTACTGTTCGTGATTAATGATTCTTGTTGGGGGTATAAGTTTGAAAAACCGTTTAAAAGCACTGTTAATAGGGGTCTTAGCATCTTTTGTGGTTTTTTTCAATTTTTGGAACATAACTGAGAAAGATCTCGCAATAAAAGTTGAAGAGCAAAGGAATATTGCCCTAGAGAGGGTCTCTTTGTATTCGGAGAGAATAGAGTCTATGATCATAACTGGTGATAACTATGCTGGTTTTTACGAGTTCTTTATTTCTCATAATAATGCTGGTTTCATTGAAGAATTCGACAGTTTTGCAGAGAGAATCGTTGCCATAGAAGAAGTAGTAGATGATCTTATAATAACAGAAGGTAGTGTTATAAAGGCCATTTATCCATATGAAGGAAATGAAAAAGCTATAGGCTATGATCTGATGTCTGACGAGGCAAGAACTGAGTTTGTTGAAAGGGCAATTAATGAAAAAGTCTCTGTAACTCAAGGACCAATTCAATCAGTCCAGGGAGGTCTAAAGATATATATTAGAAAGCCAATATTTGCAAACGAGAATGGTAAGGAAGAGTTTTTGGGTTTGATTTCAATTGGTCTTGATTTTAGTCAGCTACTTGATAAGGTTGATTTAAAAGTATTTAAGAATGGTTTCTATTTTGCCTTAAAAGCGGAAAAAGCTGATGGTACTGAAGATTATATTTGGGGTAGAGAATCAATCTTTGATAAAGACCCAGTAATTAAAGAAATTAAAATACCAGGCCAGGAATGGCAGTTAGCGATTTATCCCCGTTATGGATGGGTAAACGAACAAGGGGTATTAAACTCTATGCCTGTATATTATTATTTTATAACCCTTATTGTTCTTGTATTTACATATCAACTGGTTTTAAAATATATTACAAAAACTAAGCAGGCTGAAACAGATGACCTTACTGGAATTATGAATAAGAGAGCCTTTGTTTGCTCTACTGATAAGTTTTACAAGGAAGATAATCAGAACACTCATGCTTTATTTGTAATGGATGTTAATGATTTCAAATTGATTAATGATACATATGGCCATATCGTTGGAGACTTGGTCCTTATTGAGGTTGCAAAAAGAGTTCAAAGAGTAATAAAGAATGGAGACTCTTTCTGTCGTATAGGAGGGGACGAATTCACCCTACTTATTCAGGACATAAAGGAAGAAGAAGAGCTTGAGACCTTTATTGAATCTCTAAAAGCAGAGTTTGATGAACCAATGTTCGTTAGGGGTTATGAGATTAAGGTGAATATATCTATTGGAGCGGCTATCTATCCGATGGATGGAGTTAGTCATCTAGAGCTCTACCATATAGCTGATAGAAGAATGTACGAGAACAAAAGAAAATCAAAAGAACTTAATACCATATAAGCAAAAACAATTGGCTAAGATGTAAAATTAGATGCCAATTGTTTTTGTTTTATTAGATTGAACTTATTGTATTGTACTTATCATAGTTAACTTATAATTTAGTACTTAAAATATACCCTTAGTTCTTAAAAACACAAGTATTCCCACATGGACTACTAACATAAGGGGAACACCAATTACAAACTTAGGTTTTCTAGTTTTATGGTGGAAAATTCCCATGGCCAATATGGCTCCAAAAGCTCCTCCAATCAAAGAAAAACCAAGTAGGTAAGACTCACTTATTCTCCACTTTTTTGCTACAGCCTTTAGTTTATCTATTCCAAATAGAATAAATGTAAGAGTATTAATAACTATAATATAAATACTTATTGGGCCTAATTCCATGATTTGCCCTCCCTTATTGTATTACTAGGCCACCATTAGGGCTTATTATTTGGCCAGTAAAAAAGTCACCTTTATCAGATACTAAAAAGTCAACAACATCAGCAATTTCCTCTGGACTACTATGTCTTCCTAAAGGAGTTTCTTCTCTAACAACTTCAAGAGCTTCCTCGTCTAGCTGGTCTGACATATCTGTAAGCACTACACCGGGTGCCACAACATTAGCTGTTATACCTGATGGAGCAAGTTCTTTAGCTATCGATTTTGTAAAGGTATTAATAGCACCCTTTGTTGATGCGTAAAGGCTCTCGCATGATGCTCCTACAAGCCCCCAAATAGAAGAAATATTAATAATTTTGCCGTATTTTTGAGATATCATCTTAGGAATAGCGAGCTTTGTGCAATAGAAGGTACCATTAACATTAGTTGCGTACACCTTATGCCATTCTTCAATGCTTGTATCTTGAAGCATGCCGTATACACTGATACCTGCATTATTGATTAATATATCAACTTTTCCAAATCTATCAAAAACTTGATCAAACATCTTCTTAACCTGATTGTAGTCTGAAACATCGGCTTGTACAGCAATAGAGTCTTTACCCATAGCTCTTATTGTGTCTGCTAGGTTATCAGCCATATCTTTGCTATTGCTATAATTTACAACTATGTTATAGTCTCCTTCTGCAAGTTTTAAGGCGATAGCCCTGCCTATGCCTCTTGAAGAACCTGTAATCAAAACTGTTCTTTTCATAACTTCCTCCCGAATCAAATATAATTATATATATAGGCATGAAATATATAATACACACTAATTAAAATATATGCAATAATAATTAACTAGACAAAACAAGTTATATTATAGAGCAAAACGCAAGGTGCACAACATTTCTGTGTTAAATACACGTATTTAGTGGCAAATATAGAACAAATAGATGGTGGTATTAAAATACCTATTCATTATGTCAAATATATAACAAAAAAGCTTGACAAATGTAACAAATGAATATATTCTTAAGGTGAAAAGAATAATCCATTAAGCAAATTATATAAATATATTTTTTTGGTATATGAGATAATCGATTATCTAACAAAAGTATATATATTTTTTAGCAACATGGTAAATCGATTAACTAATACGTGACTCAATGGTTTCAATCTCTCCTAAGGTAACTTTAGAAGCTGCAGCAGTTACAGTATGAGAGATAACATAAACATTATTTATGTAAAGGAGGATTTGAAATGAAATTAAGGAAGCTATTTGGTTTGTTGCTAGCATTAACTATGGTATTGAGTTTACTAGTAGGCTGTGGTTCTGATGACAATAAGGAACCAGATGATACTAAAGTGACAGATGGGACGGGAGAAACAAAGGATAACAAAGAAACTAAAGGCGAGGACAATGAAGGAGAGACAGGTACTGAAATTAATCTTACTGTTTGGAATGAGCCACCTAAAGATGACTCTCTTAATATGTACCTAGCAGCAGAAAAAGCTACAGGTATTAAGATTAATGTAAGTGTAATTCCAGAGACGGAGTATTCTTCAAAGTTAAACCAAATGGTAGCAACTGGTGATGATTCTGCTGATATATTAGTAGTATGGGAGAATGATATAGCTAATTTTGCTGAAGTTAAAGGAATTGAACCATTAGATGATTATCTAGCAAGTTCAAGTATTAACTCTAATGACTTTATTGATGCAGTAGCTCAATTAACTGAAGGTCTTGGAGCAACTTATGGACTTCCATGGTGTGCTGCTACTGAGGTTTTATATTACAATCAAGATATGTTTGATGAAGCAGGTCTAGAATATCCTAATAATGACTGGGCATATGAAGATTTCTTAGTTGCAGCTGAGAAACTTACTAAATTGAATAGCGATGGTACTACACAAGTATATGGTTTTGACTTACCTAACCTACAAACTTGGTGGGCTGGAATTGGTATTAAGGGAGACCAAATATATGATCCTGCAACCGGTAGACTTGTTATTGGTGATGGCGCAGTTTCCTTTATACAAGACTGTGTAGATATGGCCAAGAAAGGAATTATGCCTGTTCCTTCTTCTGATACAAGTGATAACTTTGGTGCAGGTAAGGCTGCTATGAGCTGGCAAGGAAGCTGGATGGTAGGTTCCTATGGTGATACACTCGATTTCAACTGGGATATGGCAACTATCCCTACAGCAGCTAGAAAGTACAATACACTACATACAGGATTCTATACAATTAATTCAAAAAGTAAAAACAAGGAAGCTGCTTGGAAGGTTATTGAGTTCTTAATGGGCGAAGAAGGTCAAAGGATTAACTCCCAAGCAAGTGGTAACCCATCTGCCCTTGTTTCTATAGCTGAAAAAGGTGAATGGAAAGTTGAAGCAGCTAAAACAGTTGAGAACTGGGATGCTATGATAGATTCACTTGAAGCTGGTGTATTTGGTTATACATGTATTCCAGCAGGTGTTACTGGTAATGCTGTAAGTTTATTTAATACTGCAGTTTCAGGTCAAATCACTCCTGAAGATGCTGTTAAGCAAGCGATGGAATATGCAGCTGAAACTATAGGCTACACACTAGATTAAGTCTTTCTTATTAATAATAAAGTGGCTTTGAGGGATTAAAACTATAATTCTTAGACCAAAATTAAGGCGGTTTCTAGTGTTGAAACCGCCATTACTATAAAAATATGGAAAGGAGATTGTCATGAAAGCAAGAAAAAAGAAGCCTATGAATAGAAGACTAAAGAATAACTTAACGGCTTATGGCTTTATGACACCCTGGTTTATTGGTTTTATTGCATTTACATTATTTCCAATTATATTTATGTTTGCAGTTAGCCTTACCAATAGAAAACTTACGGGAATATCACAGTATATTGGTTTTACAAACTATATAAATATATTTAAGAACCCTAACTTCTGGAACTCGTTCAGGGTGACAATATTTTATACAATTATAGTCATGATTGTTACATCAATTTGGGCCTTGCTTATGGCAATGCTACTAAATCATAAGAATAGATTAAATGGCATATTCCAGTTTTGCTATTTCCTACCTTCCGTTATTCCAAGTGTTGCACTTTCATATGCATTTAGAAGTATATTTGGAAGGGATGCTGGTTTGTTAAACGCTTTCCTATCTAGTATAACTGGTAAAAATGTCTTAATTAACTGGCTATATGACCCGGCATTCGTTTATCAGACTGTTTTCTTTATAACTTTATTTACATATAGTACAGGACAAATGATGTTAATATATAGATCTGGTCTTAATGAAGTTTCTAAGCAATTGTATGAGGCTTGCGATATTGATGGAGCTAATTCGTGGCAGAAGTTTTTCCATATCACTCTACCACAGATTTCTCCAGTACTTTTATTTAACACTGTTACAGGAAGTGTAAGTGCTCTTAATGGTTCATTTGCACTCTTATACCCATTAACAGGTGAAGAAGGTAACCCCAATAAGATGACCCAGGTACTAAGTCTTCTTATCTATAATGAGTCCTTCTCAAATCAAAGAGTTGGTTATGGTAGTGCCTTGTCAGTTATCTTGTTTCTTATTGCATGTGTTTTTGGCATCATAATTTTTGCCCTATCAAAGAAACTTGTTTATTATGAGAACTAGAAGAGGGGGGAGTCAAGGTGAGTAATGATTATCAAGTAAGTAAGAAAAAGACTTCAAAAAAGAACAAGGTGACTAGCAAACTAATCTATGTATTAAAAGTCCTAGTTGCTGTAATTATGTTTACCCCTATAATATGGATACTTTCTGGGTCATTTAAGACCTTAACAGAGTTTACAACGTCAGCTAAGATTATTCCAAAGAATCTTATATTAGATAATTATGAATATGTATTTAGTACTGGTAACTTTTTTAAATATTTTAGAAACACTGTCCTATTAATGTTAGGAACTGCTGTTGGTACCCTACTTTCATCTTCACTAGTTTCCTATCCTTTAGCTAGAATGGAGTTTCCTGGCAAGAAACTATTTTTTAGCATAATTATAGGAACCATGCTAGTTCCAGAAATATCATTAATAATTCCAAAATACATTATGTTTGGAAAATTGGGTTGGCTAGACTCATTATTACCAATGATTATACCAGCATTTTTTGCCTTCCCTTATAATGTGTTTTTATTTAGACAATTCTTAAGGTCCATACCTAAGGAACTTGATGAGGCTGCAATTATAGATGGTTGTTCCCACATAGGCCTATTTTTTAGAGTAATAGCTCCATTATCAAAGCCCATATATATCACTATTGGAATTTTATCTTCAGTCTACTGGTGGAATGAGCTTACTCAGCCTGTATTCTATCTAAATGGCGATAATTGGCGTACCTTAACTATCGCCCTAATGACAACCTTTACCTATATTCGTGGTGGTGCCTTTGTGGTTAGCTGGCCTACAATTATGGCTGCTTCATCTCTAATGATTATTCCTCCTATGTTGTTGTATTTGTTTGGTTCAAAATATTTAGTTGAAGGAATAAAAACATCTGGAATTAAAGGTTAAGGTGTATTTAATCCATAAAAATCTATCTTTAGAATCAAGTCAATACTGAAAGGATAATGCTATGACTAAACATATTGAGAATAAAAATTATATATTAGTAACAAATACTGACACGGGGTTAATAGAAGGCTTATATAACAAAAACGATCTAGATGGTGGAAACTTCCTAGTTTCTACTGAAGTTTTAGAAGACTTGGGATTTGGTCAGCAAAAGAATCGTTTGCTTGGTTCTACCTTGTTTGAGCTAAGTAATGCAAGGCAAGGCAGATATAAAGAAACTGGTAATTTGCCTGTAAAC
>JAAYRG010000222.1 GCA_012518885.1 Clostridiales bacterium
AGTTTTGCTACATGGATTGTATCCTTTGTAGCACCTGAATAAGATATAAAGATAGCAAGGTCATCTTGGGTCATAGTTGCAGCCATCATAGCTTGCATATGGCTATCTTCTACACAGTAGACCTTATTTTCAATTCTTAGAAACTTGTTGGTAGCCTTCATTGCTGTAAGCATGCTTGAGCCAACACCAAAGAAATATACTTTTTTTGCCTCATAAAACATTTCTATGGCCTTATCAATATTCTCTTCGTTTATAAGAGAATATGTTTCTTCTAATGCCTTTATATTAGTAGCCAACACCTTCTTTGCTATGTCAAGTACAGAATCATCAGCTTCAATATTATTACCTGTGTATTGGTCCATTTCTTCTTTGCCATCACTGATACTTAAGGATAATTTCATCTTAAACTCTTGATATCCCTTTAGGCCTAATGATTTACAAAACCTAAATACTGTTGTATCACCTACACCACAAGCATCTGCCAAATCTGTTATAGACATAAAAAGTACATCCTGTACGTTACTTGTAATGTAAGAAGCCACTTGTTTTTCTGCATTAGTAAACTGGTTGTATCCTGATTTTATTTTTGCAATTATATCTCCTGTCATATGCCGTCCTCCTTAAGTTAGTTGCTGGAGTGTCTTTGCTTAAAGTTGTAATAGGCCCCTAATAAGCCTGCATCATTTTGATGCTTAGCAAATTCTAGCCTAGTAGCCCCTCTAACATAAGGTATTAAATACTTAGACAAGGATTTTTCTAATTTGTCCCTTAGGAAATCTTCTTGAGCCATAATACCTCCTCCTAATACTACTACCTCAGGATTAATAACATAACATATGTTAGCTATACCTAAACCTAGAGTGTCAACCATTTCATCAATTGCTTGTATAGCAATTTTGTCTTGATTTTTTGCAGCCTCAAAAACCCTATAACCATTCCACTCTTCTTCTTTGTCACCTTTACGCGTTGCTACCTTACTAACTAACCTGCTGCTTGCACCAAGATTTTCAAAATTACTATCACCCATATGCATATAGCCAATCTCACAAGCACTGTTGCTAAAGCCATGAAAGACCTTGCCATCAATCAAGACACATCCACCAATACCCGTTCCTATTGTTAGGCATAAGGCAACACTTGCTCCCTTAGCAGCACCTGATATATATTCAGCTAATCCAGCACAGTTAACATCGTTTTCAACCTCACATGGTATTTTAAAAGCACTTTCAATTTCTTCCTTTATTTTAGTCCCCTTATAATTAGGAATATTAGGATTGGCGTGAAGGACCTCGCCCCTGATAGGGTCTATAATGCCAGCTGTGGAAATACAGATCCCTTCAGGTTTGTTATCAGTAAGATAATGTTCTATGATGGTCTTTACATTCTCAAGTAAGGCTTTCCCACCTTGTTCTGCATGGGTTTTACTTTGACCCTTGCTTATTATGATACCATCATCCCTTATAACTCCGTGTTTTATAAAGGTACCTCCTATATCAACACTTATATATTCCTTCATTTACGCCAACCTCCTATTATGCTAGTGCTTCTACATATTTTTTTGTAATTAGCTGTGGCCTTGTAATTGCAGAACCTACAACTACACTAAATGCTCCCAGTTCTATAACTCTCCTTGCTTTAGTAGGTGTATCAATATTGCCTTCAGCTATAATTGGATGGGAAACATTCTTATATATTTCTTTAAGTATATAAAAGTCATTTTCCTCAATTTTTAGGTTTTTACTTTGCTCCGTATAGCCAACCATAGTAGTACCAATAAAGTCAAATCCTAGTTTATCAGCATATATAGCCTCTTCGATGGTAGAACAGTCTGCCATCAACAGTTGATCTGGGTATTTCTCTCTAGTTTCATAATATAAATCATCTAGACTAGTATTGTTTGGCCTTATTCCTTCTGTAGCATCCATCGCAATTATGTCTGGACCTACAGTCATAAGCTCATCTACCTCTTTTATTGTAGGGGTTATGTATATTTTGCTATCTGAATAGTCTCTTTTTATTATGCCTATTATTGGTAAGTCAACATTCTTTTTTATTTCTATAATATCTTCTACTGTATTAGCACGTATTCCACTTGCCCCACCTTGTTTTGCTGCCAAAGCCATTCTTCCCATTATAAAAGGCGAATGAAGTGGCTCATGAGGTAGCGCTTGACAAGATACAATTAATTTCCCTTTAAAACTGTTAATTCTTGAATTATACATGTTTGTTCTCACCTGTTATCCTTATGAATTTATGAATCAAAACTATGACTAGCAATATTTATCTATAGCTTTATTTATCAGTTCTATACATCTATCTACATGTATCTTATCTTCTGGCACGATATCTACTAGCGGTTTTCTTACCCCTCCTATATCAATACCTTCACGTCTTCTAAGAATTTCCTTGATAATAGCATACATATTGCCATATCCTGCACACATCTGATATATAATCTCATCAACATCATATTGGATTTTTCTTGCAGTATGATAATCCCCTTCTTTGCAAAGGTTAAATATCTTAATGTAGAGTTCTGGCATTATTCCATAGGTTCCACCAATTCCTCCGTCTGCCCCCATAGCTAATCCAGATACTAATTGCTCATCAGGTCCATTAAATACTACTACATCTTCTCCACCATACATTTTAAATTCCTGAATGTCTTGTACTGGCATAGAACTGTTTTTTACTCCTATTACCCTTTTGTTTTTTAACATTTCTTTAAATAAAGGTATAGTTAGGGTTACCCCTGCAAGTTGTGGGATGTTATAAATTATAAAGTCTGTATTAGGAGCTGCTGCTGATATATCATTCCAATACTGGGCTATAGCATAAGATGGTAACTTGAAATAGATAGGAGGTATAGCAGCTATTGCATCAACACCTAAACTTTCTGCATGAGCAGCTAATTCGCAACTGTCAGCTGTATTATTACAAGCGACATGGGCTATTATTGTCATTTTACCCTTTGCCACTTCCATAACTGCTTCTAATACATCTTTTCTATCTTGAACACTATGATAGATACATTCTCCTGAAGAACCTCCTACATAAAGTCCCTTAACCCCTTTTTTTAAGAGATGTTCTGTAAACTGTTTGGTACGTTCCTTACTAATGTTTCCATTTTCATCATAACATGCATAAAAGGCTGGAATAATTCCTTGATATATCGTATTGTCTTTCATATTTATCTTTCCTTTCGCTACTAATATAGTTTTGCCTACCCCTGGTCATTACTTAAACCATGAATTCAATCTTTGATTCTTTCTTACCTTGGCTAATTATAATAGGCTTTGAAAATTCTTCATTTTTATATGGATAGTCTCTTCTAAAGTGGGAACCACGGCTTTCCTTTCTTATCAACATAGCCCTTAGCATAGCCTCTGAAAGGGTTAAAGCAGCCTCAAGTTCTCTTGTCCTTTGATACTCTTTTAAATCTAGTAAGTTAAGTTCTTTCCTACTAGCATTTGCCCTTTCTCTAATTACTGCCAAGACTTCTAATGCTTCTACTATGCCTTCCTCCTCTCGTACAACCATCCCAGCATTGTAATTTAATGACCTAATTTCATTAATATACTTACTGGCATCTTGGACGAAGTAGAGTTTTTTACTATCAAGTCCTACATCTTCTTTTACTACACCACTAGAATATTTTGCTGCACTTATACCAGCTATCTTTCCAAATACTAGACCATTAGCAGTTGATAAACCACCTATCCTATCTGCACCATGCATTCCACCTGTAGCTTCCCCACAAGCATACAAACCTTTAACACTTGTGGCTCCTTTAGTATCAATTTGGATTCCTCCATTAGATGCATGGGCAAACATAGCTACTTTTACTGGGTCATTTATAGTTAAGCCCTTATCTTCCTCTAGCCATTCAAAATATGTTCTAACAAACTCAGGTTGGTCATCTCTTATTTCATCCTTATAAGTAAGCAAAACACCCAAGTCACTTTTCTTTCCTTCTTCATATATACGAACATCTATATCTTCACAGCCTAAACGACAAGTAAAGGGACCATAGGTTGAGCGAACTTCCATCATATCCTTAAGCTTTTGCTTATCTATCCCTTCAAATACTGATTTGCCAGTTTCTATACTTGTGAAGTCACTATATTTAAATACTTTTTCGTTATATATAGTCTTAGGTGCTGGTTTAAGATAACCTATCATCATTTGCATAAATTCTAGGTTAATAAGGGAAGCCCCCGCTTCATAGGCAAGAAATTGTCCTAGGCCTCTTATATCTGAAGTATTTAGTCTATGACTAAACAAACCACCAAGTCCACCACTAGCAATTACTATACTTGAACACCTTATATCAATTATGTCATAGCTACCTTTATGTGTATGGACCGCTCTAGCACCTACAACCTTTTTGTCTTTAACTATAATATCTGTAAGGCTGGTGTTTTCTAATAGGTCTACTCCTAACTTTTCTAATTCCTTATAAAATACTTGTCTGGCGCCATCTTTAACAATCCCATGCCACTCTCTATTCTTATAATCAAAGCAAGGAATGTAGGCTTTCTCATCCTTATTAACAGGCTCCATTAGGGGAAGTCCCATTGCTTTTAAATCACTTATTCCCTCATGAATCCCCTTGACTAAAGTCCTAGCCAGTTCAGGATTTACCATTCCTTCTCCAATTTTTAAGATTATTCTTAATAAGTCTTCTTCATCTTCTTTGCTCTCTGGTCCAATAAGGCCTAGTCCCCATGTTCCAGGATAAAAACTTGAGCCTGATCCAATTTTACTGCTGCTTACAATACAAACTTTAGCACCTGTTCGCGCAGCCCATATAGCTGCTGTAATTCCAGCAAGGCCTGCTCCCATAACTATAACATCTGTATCTTTACTAAGCATTTTTAATATTCTCCTCTGCAAAATGACAGGCTACATAATGTTCTTTTCCATCAATTTCAAAACGTCTAAGTTCTGGTTCCTTTTCCTTACATACTTCCTTGCACATAAAGCAACGTTTATGGAAATGACACCCACTTGGCGGATTAGCTGGTGATGGTACATCACCCTTTAGAACAATACGTTTCTTATTGTGGTTAATATCTGCTACAGGAATAGCAGAAAATAGTGCCTGGGTATATGGGTGGAGCCTATTGGCAAAGAGATCTTCTGATTCTGCAAGTTCAACCACTCTTCCAAGATACATAACTGCAACCCTGTCACTTATATACTCAACAACACTTAAGTCATGTGTAATGAATATGTAGGTTAGGCCTCTCTCTTCCTTTAACTTCATAAGTAGGTTAAGTACTTGTGCTTGAATAGATACATCTAGAGCACTAACTGCCTCATCACATATTACTAGTTCTGGATTAACACATAGGGCCCTAGCTATACCAATTCTTTGACGCTGACCTCCAGAGAATTCATTAGGGTACCTATCCATATACTCACGTCTCATATTAACAGCCTCTAAAAGGTCTCCAACGATTTGTCTACGTTCTTTTCTTGACTTTATCCCAAACTTTTTTAATGGGTCAGACAAGGATTGGTAGACTGTAAATGCTGGATTTAGTGATGATTGAGGGTCTTGAAATACAATTTGCATCTTCTGCCTTGCAACATTCATTTCCTCTTTACTTAAATTCGCAAGGTTCTTTGGACCATCTTCAAAACTATAAATCATTTCCCCAGCTGTAGGTTTATATAATTGAAGAATAGTCTTACCAAGTGTAGTTTTTCCACAACCTGACTCACCTACAAGACCTAGGGTTTCACCCTTATATATAGTTAAATCAACATTATTTACTGCCTTAACATATTGGGTGTTCTTACCAAACAGTCCCTTCTTTATAGGAAAGTAAGTCGCTAGACCATTTAGTGTTAGTAAAACTTCCTTTTCCCTTAAATTGTTACTCATTTTTTGACACCTCCTGATATTTTATGCAGCGAACCATGTGGGTCTTGCCAAGGTTAACTTCATCAGGCATTCTATTACTACATTCTTTAGTAGCATAGTCACATCTAGGTTCAAATTGACATCCACTTGGCCTATCAAAAGGGTCTGGAGTGACACCACGAATTGGGTTAAGGTCCTGGCCTTTACCCCTTCCAAGGATAGGTATTGACCTTAATAAGGCTTCTGTATAAGGATGCTTAGGTGAACCAAGCACTTCTTTTGCTGTTCCACTTTCAATAATATTACCCATATACATAACAGCAACCTCATCTGCCATTTCGCTAACTACCCCCATATCATGGGTAATCATTAATATAGCTGTGTTATGTTTCTCTTTTAATTCTTCCATTAACTCAAATATCTGGGCTTGTATAGTTACATCAAGAGCCGTTGTAGGTTCATCAGCAATTAGCACTTTAGGATTACAACTCATTGCCATCGCTATCATAGCCCTTTGCCTCATTCCTCCAGAAAACTCATGAGGGTACTGGTCAATTCTTTTTTCATGATCTGGAATACCCATATCAGCAAGAAGTTTTAGAGTCCTTTTTCTAGCTTCTTCTTTTGTTACATTCTCATGATTTCTAATCATTTCTTCAATCTGCCATCCAACTGTATAAACTGGATTTAGTGCTGTCATAGGATCTTGGAATATCATTGCTATATCCTTACCCCTAAGTGACCTCATCTCTTTACCATTCCTATCTAATTTCTCAATATGAATATCCCCACGAGAGTCTCCTGTTTTATAAACAATCTCACCCTCTTCTATTCGAGCATTATTAGGAAGTAGTTGCATAATTGAAGAAGCAGTTACACTTTTTCCACAGCCTGATTCACCAACCACACATAATGTCTTTCCGCTTTTAACATCAAAGGAGACACCATTAACAGCTGGATTACAGCGACCATCAGAATAGAAAAAGGTTTTTAAGTTTTTAACAGAAATAACTGTTTCCTTGTTTTTCATAGCCATCCCCCTAACCTATATTTGCGTAGGATCTGCAGTATCCCTAATACCGTCACCAATAAAGTTAATACTCATAACAAATAATGATACAACTATACCTGTCGGTAACCATAACCACCAATTGTTCTGTAGGGTAAACAAATCCTGTGCTGCGTTTAATATATTGCCCCAAGTAGGAACTTCTAGCGGAACACCCAGGCCAAGGAAACTTAAGGCTGCTTCATCTAAAATAAACATTGCCGTACTTAGAGTTACATTTACAATAGTTGGACTTAAAGCATTAGGTAAAATATGCTTGTAGCAAATTATTGGAGTACTAAGTCCAAATACTTCTAGTGACTGAACATATTCTTCTTCACGAATTGATAACACTTTTGAACGTACCATCCTAAAGCTAGAGCCCCAACCAGACAAAACAAAAATTAGCACTATATTCCCAGCACTTTGCCCCATTATGGCAGCTAGCATCATTACTAAAATAAGTCTTGGTATTGACATAAAGACTTCTGATATACGTACAAAAATACTATCAATTATTCCTCCCTTATATCCTGCATAACAACCTAGAATAATTCCAATAAGGGCACAACCAAGAGCACTTCCAAAGCCAATGGCAATAGACATCCTACCACCATAAAGAATTCTAGAAAACACATCCCTACCTATTTTATCTGTCCCAAGCCAGTGTTCTTTTGTAGGCCCGGATAGAATATTCCCCATATCCACTGCTTTTGGTGAATAAGGTGTTAGAATAGGCGCAAATATACATGCCAATAAAATAATCAGGAATATGATTGCTCCTGTAACTGCTAGCTGATTTTTCAATAGCTTTCGCAGTGTTCTATTTCCTTGTTTTTTATTTTTCAACAGACCAGCTTCTTCTTGCTGTCTGATTTTGTCAAACTTATTATTCATACGTCTAATACTTGCTTTAGTAGCCATTTTAGCCCTCCTTTAATTCTCTAGTTTTACACGTGGGTCAATAGCTGCTGTAACAATATCTACTAAAGTACTTGCAAACAATGTCATAACAACAAAAATTAGTGCTAACATCATCACAAGATTATAATTTTGAGCTCTTACAGCTGTACTAAAGGCATTGCCTATTCCTGGCCACTGGAAAACCGTTTCAATTACAACTGAACCAGCTACAAGGGTTGGTAACCTAAAACCTATTAATACAACTACAGGAGTTAATGAAACCCTAAAACCATGAAGTAAGTTTACTCTCCATTCAGCAAGCCCCTTACTTCTAGCTGTTTTTATGTATTCCTTATTCATAGTATCAAGCATACTACTTCTTGCATAACGCATAACACCAGCAGTCATTGAAAGTCCCATTACTAAAGAAGGAAGTACTATGTATTCCAACCTATCAAAAAAACCTGTAACTGAAGGGTCTGTTCTTCCCCCAACTGGTAACCACTCAAGATTTAAGGCAAATACTAGAATTGCTACAATGCCAAAGAAGAACTGAGGAATTGAAACCCCTATCATACCAAAAACAGTAAGTACATTATCGCCAATAGTCCCCTTATATATAGCACTAACAACCCCTAAAATACTCCCAAGTATAGTTGATATAATCAGCGATGCAACCGCTAACTCTAAAGTTGCTGGAAGTCCTGTTTTAATAATGTCAATAACAGGTACTCCACTGGAAATACTATATCCAAAGTCACCTTGTAAAAGTCTAAATAACCAATTGAAGTATCTGACTACAAATGGACCGTTTAAACCATAAGCTTCTCTCATTTCTTCTATTTGGGCATCTGATAATCTAGCTAAAGATTCAGGATCCATAAGGTAAGAAATGGGGTCGCCTGGAGTTAATTCTAATAGCCCATAAATAATAAATGTTATTATCAAAATCATGGGAATCATACTAAGTATTTTTTTTATAGTATATTTTAACATCTGCTCACCTCTCTAAAAATAAGGCACCACTAAACTCAAATGCTAGCAGTATATGCTGATATAGTTGAGTCTGTGGTGCCTATTAATATGTCTTAATATATTAGACATATTACCTATAGCACATGGCTACAGTTTTAAATTATTGCATCACTTAAGTCCCCAATTTTGAATATCCCATTTGTAATTAAACTGTGGATTACCTAAGGTTTCTAAACCTTTTGCAATCTTGTCGCTCTTAACAACAAAGATTGGCTGATAATATAATGGAAGTGTAAATAGCGTTTCATTTTCATACTTTTGCAGTTCAAAGAATGCTTCTTTTTGAACTTGAGCATCCACAGATGCATTAGTAGCTGCTATTAATTCATCAAGTTTAGAATCGCTAGGAGTATGGGAGTTAATAGCATAACCTGTTTGATATCTATCATAGTATTCATGTAATGATAAGGCTGCATTAGCTGCATAACACATATCCCATTCTACTGCACTTGGTCCGTTAACTGGATCTTCTGGAGCTGCCCATAATATAGTAGCTAAGTCACCTTCAACTAACTGAGGTACAATCTTAATTCCTACATCTGCTAAGTACTGTTGCACAACTGCCATCAAGTCTTGTGTTTGTTGGTCAGTATAGTAGTAGAATACTTTTATCTCAGTATTTTCATCCCAATTAGCTTCTTTTAGAAGTTCTTTAGCCTTCTCTGGGTTAAATTCATAATCGTTAAGTCCGTCAACCTTATCAGGACCATCTGGTGTTAAACTGTTTGCTGGAGTTGCTGCCCCTTGGAATAGACCTGAGCAAATTGCATCTACATTAATTGCATAAGCTATTGCTTGTCGTACTCTTTGGTCAGCTAGTGGTGAAGGAGTACCATCTGCCTTATCAAACTTGTTCATATAGAATAAACGTGTATAACGAACATCAACCTTCTCAACACTAATACCATCTGAACCTTCAAGAGCTTTAACATCAGCTATACTCTTAGTGTAAGCATAATCTAGTTTACCTGCTTTTGCGTTGGTTACTAAGTTTGGATCACTATCACCAGCACTTGGATTTAGATGGATTGTAAAGTCTGCAACTCCACCGTAATAATCTTCAAAAGGTTTAAGTGTGGTATAGTTATTCATCTTAACTTCATCAACCATAAATGGTCCTGAACCAATTGGACTTTGGAAGAACTCTGATTGTTGAAGTTTAACTGGGTCAGTATTTTCTAAATACTTCTTAGGTAGTGGTGCAAATTGTGTAAAGGTAAGTAAAGCATCTGGAGCAACTTTTTCAAAAGTTATGGTAAGTGTATTCCCCTCAGCTACTATACCAGAAATACTATCAGCATCACCGTCTATGAAAACTTGTGCACCTTCTATCGCTTTAAATGTTTCATTAAATACAGAGTTTAATATTGTTGTTTGAAGTGCATATTCAATATTCCATCCAATCTCTTCTGCAGTGATTGGTTCCCCATCATGCCACTTAATATTATCTCTTAAGGTGAATGTTAATGTCTTACCATCATCACTCATCTCATATGATTTCGCTAAATCTCCTTCTCCAGAAATAGGTGAAAGGTTCTCATCAGCCCATATTAGACGTGAATATAGTACCTTATTGTACATATAAGAACCTGGATTCAACCATGGAGTTTCAAAAAATTCTTCTGGACCTCCGTTAGCATATAATACATTATCAGAAGCACCTTCATCACTTGTAGTATCAGTATCTTTAGTCTCATCCTTAGATGAGTCTTGAGATTCCGCGCCTTTTGTAGTTGCATCTGCTGGAGTCTTATCTCCATCCTTATCTTTAGAACCACATGCTACAAGTCCAATAGCTAATACTAGAGCTAGGACTAACAAAAGACCTTTTCTAAGTTTTTTCATCTTAATCCTCCTTTTATTAAATCTGCACAAAAATATTTTGCTCACCCCAACTTTTTTAATATTGTTGTGATAATTACATAATAATGCTAAAAGTATTTTTTGTCAATACTTATATTATGAAAAATATTTCTTTTTATTTTTTATTTACTTATACTTTAGAAATGTTTATAATATTAAAAGTACTAAACTTTAGGAGGATGGTAAAAGATGAAAAAACATATTTTGTGCTTTGGGGATTCTAATACACATGGGTATAGGGCAAGTGACCTTGGTAGATTTAACGAAGATGAGAGATGGACCTGTCTACTAGGAAAAAAATTAGGCCCTGATTATTTAATTATAGAAGAAGGCTTGTCTGGACGTACAACCTGCTTTGATGACCCCTTAACCGAAGGCCTATCAGGCCTTGACTATATCACTCCATGTCTTATGAGCCACAGGCCCGTTGACCTTCTTATTATTATGCTAGGTACTAATGACACTAAAGAGAGATTCGCTTCTAGCCCTGCTTGTATAGGTCTTGGTCTTAAGCGTTTAGTAGAAAAGGCTAAAGTGACTGATTGCTGGCCAAACAATAAACCTAACATCCTAATAGTAACACCTAAGAATATTGAGAAGGAATACGAAGATACCGAAGTAGTTAATACAATGGGATATGGATGTGCAGAAAAATCAGAACAACTGGGTGCAGAATACAAAAAAATTGCTGAGTTGACTAACTGCCACTACTTTGATGCAAATACTGTAGTAAAAGAATATAATAAGATTGACTATATGCACCTAGATGAAGCAGGACATATTGGTCTAGCAGATGGATTAGCTAAAGTAATTCCAACTATAGTATAATCTAAGTTTAACTTTTTAAATAAATCTAAACACATATAAGTGGCCCTTTATTATTAGCTAGCTAAGAAATAAAGGACCACTTTTTTACCAGTATAAAAAATAATATTCCTTAAAATTCCCCTTCTACCACCCTTGCTAACTTATCTCCTTCATAATAAAGGTGAATAATAAAAGGTTCATTATCTTCTAGAACTCTTTCTAAGAAAACCTTATCCCCTTCCCAGAGATTCAAATTTAAAACATCTGACTTTTTTATCCAGGCAAGTTCACCTTCACTACATTCTATTAGGTCTCCAATATAATCAGTAGCAGTATACAAATACATTAGCTCATCACCATAAATATCTGAATAGAAATATACTTTCCCCCTATATTCATAACTTGTCAAAATAAGGCCAGTCTCCTCCCTTACCTCACGGAGCAAACACTCTTCTATAGACTCACCCTTCTTTCGTTTTCCTCCAACACCAATCCACTTTTCTTTATTGGGGTCGTTTTTCTTTTTATTTCTATGAAGCATAAGGTACTTATTATCTTTCTCGATATAACAAAGGGTTGTTTCTTTCATATCTTATTACACCTACTATCTCATTAATATTCTTATATTGCCTTAAATTATAGCATATAGCAGCCAAGTTTCCCTCTAAAATAATTTCAGAGTTTTTTGCTTTAGAGAGTTTAGGTGTAAAATGTGGTAACATTCTACTGTGAATGGACTTACACAAGATTAGAGAGTATAATAACTATAAAGTCTGTAAAACGAATCCACCAATCAGATTGGACTGATTAAGGCATAAGATTCCTAAAAATTAGGGACAGAGTATCTGTCTTAAACAACGAAACTATAAACCCTCAAAAGATCACTTATACAACGGATGTTTGCTTAACCAATTAAAAAGGAGATGATTTTATTATGCAAGAGAATGAACTTCAGAAAATCGCAATAGAACAACTAAGAAACAGAGGAGTAGAGCTAACTGATATAGCCATGATAGTTTTAGAATTACAAAAGGAATATCTTCCTGATATTACACTTGAAGAGTGTATCTCTAATATTGAACATGTGTTAAGGAAAAGGGAGGTTACCCATGCAGTTTTAACTGCAATAGCCTTGGATGAATTAGCAGAGAAAAAGCTACTACCTGAACCACTTCAAACAATAGTAGAAACAGATGACGGCTTATATGGTATAGACGAAGTAATACCCCTTTCAATTGTTAATGTATACGGTACCATTGGTCTTACTAACTTTGGTTATCTAGACAAGAAAAAAATCGGAATAATAAAGGCCCTAGATGAAGGAAAGAAAAATGGAGTTAATACATTCTTAGACGACATAGTTGCCGGACTAGCTAGTGCAGCTGCTTCTAGAATAGCCCACTCCAAAAAGTAAACAAACACCTAGAAAGGTTTTTTAAATAACATAAGTTATAACAAAACCTTCTAGGTGTATTTTTTGTTTAAGTTCTATCCCATTAGCCCTTAACAGCACCCATAGTAATACCTTGAGTGAAATACTTCTGGAATAAAAGGAAAATTAATATTATTGGTACTGCCCCTAAGGCTGCTCCTGCCATAATCATCCCAAAATCATTAGACATTTCTGACTGTAGCTTTGCAATACCCAAAGAAATTGTAAGGTTTTTCTGAGAGTTTAACATAATCAACTGAAGGAAATAATCATTCCAAGTAGTAATAAAAGTAAATATTGCTAAGGCACCAATTCCTGGTTTAACAATAGGAAGTACTATTGTTAAAAAGGTATTAGCCTCCCCTGCTCCATCAATTCTAGCCGCTTCTAACATCTCTGTCGGAATTGTTTCTGAAAACTGCTTCATTAAAAACACACCAAAGGGCCATCCTACTGCAGGTAAAATCACTGCCCAAAGAGTGTTATGCATTCCAAGGAAAGACATCTCTTTTAATAAGGGTATAAGAACAACTTGTTTTGGAAGGGCCATCGCACACACAAATACTGTGAATAAGAATTTCTGGCCTATAAACCTTTTCTTTGCAAGAGCATATCCACCCATTGCAGCCGAAATACAAGTAAGTCCCATCGCTACAACTGATATAAAAACACTATTAAACAACCAACGAAGGGCTGGATTTTTTAGTAGCCTTACAAAGTTATCAGTATTAGGGTTCTTAGGGAACCACTGAGGATTTGCTGCATTTATAGCCGCTGCATCTTTAAAAGAACCTGTTATAATCCAATAAAGTGGAAAGGAAAATAAAATAGCCAGAATAAATAATATAAATATTGTTACTACATCATAAGGTGTTTTTCGCTTTATTTTCTGTCCCATTTTCTCCTCCTAACTTTCACTACCAGATTTTGTTACCTTAAACTGAATAGCTGAGAATACAGCAATAAATATTGCAAGGAATACACCCATTGCATTGCCATATCCATATCTATTTAGTTTAAAGGCTTGATAGTAAATGTAATACATAATCGTTTCTGTAGAATGATTTGGTCCACCTGATGTTAGTAACTGAATTAATGAATAACATTGGAAAGAATTAATAGTAGTAATTACTAATATATAAAGAGTTGTAGGCATAATAGATGGCCACTTAATATGCCAGAAAGTTTGAAACTTACTTGCCCCATCTACTGAAGCAGCCTCAACTAAACTTGTATCCACATTACCTAAAGCTGCTACATAAAGAACAATAGGTTGCCCTATAGAAGTAGTAAATAATATAAGAATAATACACCAAAGGGCTGTTCTTTCATCTCCTAGCCAACTTATATTTTGGTCTATAAGACCAAAATCCTTCAATACAAGGTTAAATAAGCCTGTGTACTTATTAAACATCCATTTCCAAACAACTGCTACTGCAACAGTTCCAGTAACTACAGGAAGATAAAAAACACATCTAAAAAAAGACCTTGTAAACGCATTGATTCTATAAATTCTAGCACCTACCCATAATGAAAAGGCAGTTACAACTGGCACTGATACTACTACTATAACTATTGTGTTTTTTAGTGCCTGTAGAAAGATCTTATCTTTAAACATTTCTATATAATTAGCAAACCCAACAAAAGTAAACTCTGACATTGTATAATTAAAAAGACTTGTTACTATGCACATAATCATAGGAACAATCACAAAACCTAGAAAAAATATTAAACATGGCAAAAGAAATAGATATGCTGAAATAGTTTCACGCCTAACTAATGCTCTGCTACGCTTTAAGTTTAAATTATCTTTTTGCATATAACTATCCTTCCTATCTATTAATAAAGGAACATCCCCCTTTATGGCAGATGTTCCTATTTAATTAATTTGAATAAACAATCTGTTATAACTACTTGTTTAGTCCTGCTGCTGTAGCTTCATTACAGATTTCTACGTACTTATCTGCTGCTGTTTGAACATCATCTCCACCAAAAATTTGCTGAAGTAGGTTCCACCAAGCTGTACGTTGTTCAGGCCAACCTGGAGTAACATTATAGTAGTCACCTAGGAAAGGCATAAAACCTGAGTAAACTCCCATTCTAGCTTCATCTTCTGTCCCAGCGTAAACATTACCATAAGATGCACGAACAGGGAAGAAACCTGTACGACTAACACTTAGTGGTCCTTGCTCTTTATCGTCACATATAAATTCAATAAATTTCTTGGAAGCTTCTATCCTAACATCGTCGCCATTATTAAAAATACCAAATCCCCAAATACCTCCACATAACTCTGGGCGACCATCATCAGATGGAAAAGCTACTGCATAAGGTGTAAATGATACACTACTTGTACAATACTAGTTTTAGAGTTACTCATTCTGCTAGATAACTCAAAAAAACTCCTTTCTAATAAGAAATTTTTAATCTAATTCTTACCAGAAAGGAATCACTTTTAAAAGTATCTAATTGTTACCCCTATATCTTATGCAGTTTTTTCTTGTTGCTTACTTACAACGTCAAAAATAACAGCAGCTAATAAAACTAACCCCTTAACTGCTTTTTGTATGTTAGCATCTACACCCATGATAGACATACCATTATTTAATACACCCATAAAGATTGCACCAATTAAAACACCTGGTACAGTACCTATTCCACCGTATGCTGAAGCTCCACCTACGAAACATGAACCAATCGCATCCATTTCATAGCTTTGCCCTGCTGTTGGTGCAGCTGAGTTAAAACGCGCTATACACACAAGAGCTGCAACAGCACTTAGGAATCCCATGTTTGTATAAGCTATAAATAAAACCTTGTTTGTATCAACACCACTTAATTTTGCAGCCTTTTCACTACCACCTACCGCGTAATAGTAGCGACCTGGCATTGTGTTAGATAAGTAATAATGATATACAAGCACTATTACAACTAATAATATAAATATAATTGGTATCCCTTTATAATGTGCTAAAGAATATGTAAGTGCAAGAATAACTAAAGAAACAACAGACATTCTAATAACTAAGCTGCTTGTTTTTTCTTTTTCATAGCCTTTTTTTACTCTATTCTTTTGTTTGTATATCTGTGAAAACAGATATATAATACACACTATTACACCAATAATTATGGATAGAATATTTTTTGTACCATCACCAAAAGGATCAGGAACAAAACTATTGAATAAATTCAGGTAGTTTTCTGGGAATGGTGATATGGTTAAACCATCTAGAATAATTAGGGCAATACCTCTAAATAACAACATTCCTGAAAGTGTAACAATAAATGCTGGTATACGAATATACGCAATCCAGTAACCTTGCCACATACCAATAAGTATTCCTACTGCCAAGCAAATTAGGATACTTAAAAAGATATTCATCTTATATGTAACTATTAGTTTACCGGCTAGAGCTCCAACAAGAGCAACTACAGACCCTACTGAAAGGTCAATGTTTCCACCTGTTAAAATACACATTAACATACCAACTGCAAGTATTACAACATAACCATTTTGGGCTATAAGGTTAGTAACGTTTTGAGGTACAAGTAAGGTACCCTTGGTTGAAACTGTAAAGAATATAGTAATAACAATTAACGCAATTAACATTGTGTTCTTTTTTAAGACATTGGAAATATTTGCTTTTCTATTCATATTTTAGACTCCTTTACTGGTTTTTAAGATAGATGACATGATTTTTTCTTGCGTAGCCTCTTCTTGACTTAACTCGCCAACAATTCTACCTTCATTCATAACATAGATTCGGTCGCACATACCTAATAATTCAGGCATTTCAGAAGATATGAAAATTATTGATTTTCCTTCACTCGCTAGGTCATTTATGATGCAATAAATTTCATATTTAGCACCAACATCTATCCCCCTAGTTGGTTCATCAAGTATTAAAATGTCAGGTTCAGTAAACATCCATTTACTTAGCAATACCTTCTGCTGATTACCGCCACTAAGTGTATTTATCTTTTGCTCAACTGATGTACACTTAGTATTAAGCCTATCAACATACTCATTGGCTACTTTTATTTCTAAATCTTTATCTATATGAATTCCCCTCGATATTTTATCCATCTTAGCCAATGTGGTATTAACCCGTATGGAGTCAGATAGGATTAGACCGTTGCCCTTCCTATCTTCAGTTATATATGCAATCTTAGCATCTATTGCTTCCTTCACATTTTTTAATTCTACAACCTTATTGTTGACTTTTATAGTTCCACTAATATTTTTACCATAACTCTTACCGAAAACGCTCATAGCAAGCTCAGTTCTACCTGAACCCATTAGACCAGATATTCCTACAACTTCACCTCTTCGAACATTTAAAGATACGTTGTCTACTACCTTACGTTCAGTATTAATGTGATGGTAAACTGTCCAGTCTTCTATTTCAAAATTGATTTCACCTATATTTTTGTTGGTACGTTTTGGGAACCTATCTACTAATTCACGTCCAACCATGTCTCGTATAATATCATCTTCTTTAACTTTACTTTTCCTATTATCTGATGTTTTAATAGTTGCTCCATCTCGAAGTACAGTTATTGAATCTGCTACATATGAAACTTCATTTAATTTATGTGAAATAATAATTGAAGTCAAACCTTCTTTTTGAAACTGTAATAGTAAGTCTAATAATTTTGTAGAATCTTGTTCATTTAGTGATGCTGTAGGTTCATCTAATATTAGTAATTTTACATCTTTAGCTAATGCCTTAGCAATCTCTACCATTTGTTGCTTACCAACTCCAATATCCTTTATTAGAGTTTTAGACGACTCATCTAGACCTACAACCTTTAGTAATTCATCAGCCTTTTTATAGGTCTCTTCCCAGTCAATTGCTAAAGCACTTCCCCTCTCATTACCTAAGAAGATATTTTCCCCAATTGTTAAATATGGAATTAGGGCTAGTTCTTGGTGAATGATTGCAATTCCCTTTTCTTCACTATCTTTTATCCCCTTAAACCTACATTCTTCCCCTTTATAAAATATTTCCCCTTCATAACTTCCATAAGGATATACACCACTTAATATATTCATTAATGTGGATTTACCGGCACCATTTTCTCCTACTAAGGCATGAATTTCCCCTTCTCTTACCTTAAGATTAACATTATCAAGTGCACGGACACCTGGAAAAAGTTTTGTAATATTCTTCATTTCTAAGATATATTGTGACAATCTAGCTCCTCCTAACCTATAATAGGCGGACAAATTAGCCCGCCTATTAACATTTTATTACTTTTTCCACTTAACCTATTTTAATTGATCTTCTGTATAATAACCTGAGTCTATTAATAATTCTTTGTAATTGTTAATATCTGCAAATACTGGCTCACATAGGTAAGTAGGAACTACCACTACACCATTGTCATAAGTCTCTGTATCATTTACAGGAACTTCTTTACCTTCAACAATTGCATTAACCATTTTAACTACTTGAGATGCTAATGTCCTTGTATCTTTAAATATTGACATGGATTGTGTTCCATTAATAATGTTTTTAACTGATGTAATATCGCAGTCTTGCCCAGTTAAAATTGGGAAATCATCAGCTTCATATCCTGCTCCTAATAAGGCATTAGTAATACCATTAGCAACTGAGTCATTAGATGAAAGTACAGCATCTAATTTTGTTCCGCCTGCATAATAAGCAGTGATAAGATTTTCCATTCTCTTTTGAGCTTCTTCTGTTGACCAGTTAAGAGTAGCAACTTCTTCAAATCTCTTTTGTCCTGAAGGTACTACAAGCTTACCAGAATCGATATAAGGTTTAAGAACGTCCATAGCTCCACCGTAGAAGTAACGTGCGTTATTATCATCTGGTGAACCAGTGAATATTTCGATATTATATGGTCCATCTGTATTATCTAGATCTAAGTTATCTCTTATGAACTCACCTTGAATTGTTCCTACCATATAGTTGTCAAATGTAGCATAGTAACTAACTGCATCAGATTCCATTAGTAAACGGTCATAAGCTATTACAGGAATTCCTGCCTCAGCTGCCTTAGCAAGTACTGTTCCTAATGAACTTCCATCAATAGAAGCTATAACTAGAGCATCACAACCACCTGTTACCATGTTCTCTACTTGTGAAAGCTGTGTAGCAATTTCGTTATTAGCATATTGTAGGTCAACTTGATAACCAGCTGCTTCAAGTTCAGCTTTCATATTAGCTCCGTCTTGATTCCAACGTTGTAAATCTTTTGTAGGCATAGCTACACCTATTTTAATATCAGATTTTTCAACCCCTTCACCTATTGGTGTTGTCTCATCTTCTTTAGTTGTATCTGCTGGTGTTTCTTTAGTCTCTTCTGTTTTGCTGGCAGTTTCATCTTTACCAGTTTCCTTACTATCACCACCACATGCAACTAATGCTATTGATAGCATCATTATTAGTATTGCTGACAACACTTTTTTACCCATAAAAAAACCTCCCTTATGTAATTTGTTTTTACAACTCTATTATTACATAAAAGAGGTAGCAATAACTTGCAAAGGTCTATAAATTTTTGTTTTGCTATAAAGACCATATAAATGACTAGCATTTTTTTGAATGAATTAATGCTAATGATTGGAATTTAAGTATACGTCTTCCCTTAAATGAAAACCACTTTGTATAATTACTTCATCAAGATTCTCTTTTGTTACTGCAATAGGTTCTAATTTTATACATGGCACTTCATATGTATCATCAAAAACTGTGCCATCAGTAGTTATTTCCTCACCCTTTGCTAGTTTTACAGCATATTCTGCTGACATAGCTGCTAAAACTTCAATCGGTTTATAAACTGTCATAGTCTGAATTCCTTCAACTATCCTTTGACAAGCTATTAAGTCTGCATCTTGACCTACAACAGCAACCTTTCCTGCTAGCCTATGTTCAGATAAGGCTCTAATTGACTGATTAGCTATGTCATCATTACCACAAATAATTCCATCAAAACTCTTTGTCATTGATAGGGTCTTATTAACCGCATTAAAACCATCTTCAGCAAGCCATCCATTCGCATAATCTTTATAAATAATCTCAATATCAGTCTTATTTAAAACTGATTCTATTCCTTTTTCTAATAACATTACATTATTATCAGTATGTGGACCTAAAATTATGGATATCTTCCCATCTTCTGGTATATTACTCACTAATGCTTCTGCCATTAATCTTCCTACTACTTCGCTATCTATAGATATATATAAGTCTACATTAGCATTTTTTATTAACCTATCATAAGCAATAACCTTAATCCCCTTGTCTTTTGCTGCCTGGACTGCTTGTGCTAGAGAGCTAGAATCTGCTGCAATAATAACAATAACATCCATTCCCTTTTCTATGAAATATTCTATTTGCTCTATTTGCTTTTCGAGGCTACCACTAGCTGTCTGAACATTTACATCTGCCCCTAATTCATTTGCAGTAGATACAAATACATCTCGGTCTCTTTGCCATCTTTCAATTACATAGGATTCAAAAGTAACCCCAATCTGAATCCTATCATTATCTTGCTTAGCTACTTCATCATGATCCTGTGAGTTTTTGCGACATCCTACAATTAAAACTATGAAAGTTATAATTCCAAGTAAAACGAAAACTTTTCTCCTCATTTTTCCCCCTTAAAATACCTGTTCTCTATATTCTGTTGGAGTCTTACCTGTGGTCTTTTTAAAAATTCGACTAAAATAATTGGGATCGCTATAGCCAACTTCTATACATATTTCTTTTATACTACATTTATTATTTCTTAGCATATGCTTTGCTTTATTAATTCTTACCTTAGTCAAGTAGTCAATAAAGTTCTCTCCTGTTTCCTCCTTAAACAACTTACTAAAGTAATATGGACTAATATCTACCTCCCTAGAAATATCATCAAGAGAGAGATCCTTGTGGTAATTATTAGAAATATAGTCTATTGCCTTTAGTATTATACAGTTTTTTTCTTTCTCTTTTTGGAAGATTATATTAGTAGCTAAATCTACTACCTTTTCTAAAAAGCACTTTTTCAAGTTTTCATTAGAATCAATCTCTAGTAATTTTTTCAGGTACTTTCCTCTATTAGCAAAATTATAATTTGTAACTCCAACTTCATAAGCCACATTTTCTATAAAAAGTAACATTTCGTATACCTTTGAGTGTATGTCCACATTAAGTTTTTGATAATTAGCAATTAGCCAATCAATATAGTTCTCACTTTCAATTTTTACTCTTGCTAAATTCCCTGTTCTTAGGCCTATCATTAGCTCACTTTTTACTTGTTCTGGATACTCTTCTACTGGTTTTTCATCTATTGAAATATCTTTGATATGAACAACTTTTCCCTTGTTATGTTTTAGTATATGTACTGCTTGTCTATAGGAAATTGATAACTCATCAAGTTTTTTTACAGAACCTATACCTATTCTAAAATCCACATCTATATAGTCCTTTAACTTCCTATTTAAGTTTCTAGCCTTTTCGATGATTTTAATTCTATCATTATAGGTCACTTCTGTATCATCAGTAGGAACTACCACAATAACTTGGTTTACCATAACAGGTCCAATAATTCCATTACGGAAATACTCTTTAGTAATTTCTTGCAAGGCAGGGTAGAAAGCTTGAGCCTTAACACTATTGCCAACTGGATTTGTAAGTATGCCGTCTTCATCTAAGTCTCCATACTGAATAACAAGAACAAAGCCATAATCACAAGATATTCCTAGAAGACTTTTAAAATCAATTAATTCGTTAGGATAAACCTCCTGAAATAATATGGAATATATCATTCCATTTTCAATTATAGGTAGGACCTTGTTTAACTTTTCTTTAATTAATAGTTCCCTACTCCTTTGTTCTCTTTTATCGTCTACTATGCCAATAGCTTTCTCTAAACTAGATATAATCTTATCTTTATTAGTTGGTTTCATTATATATTCAATTACACCTAGATTAAGTGCTTCTTTAGCATATGTGAACTTATCATAGGCGGATACAACTATAAAGACAGTAGTTTTATTAGTTTTTTTAATTTCCCTTATTGCATCAATACCGTTAATACCAGGCATGTGAATATCCATAAACACAATATCTGGCCTAAAAATCTCTGCTAACTCAATAACCTGCCTACCTGTTTTTGCACTCTCAATAATGCACTTATCACCAAAGTTCTTGCTTATTATTTTGGTAAGTGACTCTATTACAATTCCCTCATCATCTGCAATTAATACCTTATAGTTATTCACACTCATATAGATACCTCTTCCACTTATGTAAAATTGTCTGTCATTACATACTTGTCTATTGGAATAGTAATTGTAACTCTTGTACCCTTTCCTTCACCATCACTATAAATCTTAAGGACATTATCATTATCAAAGTATAGCTTTAACCTACTTATAACATTCTTAAGACCTATCCCATTAGAGTTCTTTTCTAGGTCTGCCTCCTTAGGCTCACCCTTCATAATATCATCAAGGACCTCCTTTGATATGCCCCTACCATTATCAATAACACTAATACAGACATTATTACCCTCCCTATAGATATTTAATTCAATTCTACCTTCCCAGTCTATATCCCTAATACCATAGTTTAATGCATTCTCTATAGGAGGTTGTAGTATCATACTTGGTACCCTGATTTTTAATAAGGATTCATCAACATTCTTAATGAAATTAATATCTTGAAACAAGCGAATACTCATTATATAAATATAGTTATCTACAAGATTAATTTCATCTTCTAAGGTTGAATCTTCATTAATTTTATTAATGTTATACCTAAAAAACTCAGCTGTCTTTTCAATAAATAATCCTGTTTGTTCAGCATCTTCAATAATGGCAAGTTGAACCCCTGCATTTAGTGTATTGAATAGAAAATGGGGATTGATTTGAGCTTGTAAGTACTTTAGCTGGGCATCTTTTAAAAGATTTTTCATTAATAGTTCATTTTCTTTTAATTTTGCTTCATACTCCATACTCTCCTTAATCTGCTTAATATACTTTTGGATATTAATAATCATTTTTTTAAAGGCTACAGTAACAATACCTATCTCATCATTACTTATTGGGACATCAAATTCTATATTAAAGTTCCCCCTAGCCACCTCATTTGCTGAATTAGCGAGTTTTTTAAGGGGCTTAGTAATATTCTTAGTAAGGATAGTAATTAAAAACATACTTACTAATCCAACTATTAGCAAAATCATTACATTTATGATTTCAAGATACTTAAGTGATTCCAAAAGGGTATAATAATTATTAGAATTACGCTCAAACTGCTCATTATTCAAGCTATATATATTAGTACTTATGTAAGAGTACATCTGACTTGCTTCTTCATAATACTTATTATACTTTTCAATATTCCTTCCACGTTTTGCCTGGATAGTTTCATTAGTAAGATCTAAATATTCGAGTGACATAGTACGAATTTTTCTTTCCATTAAGTCAATCTCGTTGTCTGTAATAGTTTCATTCAGGTCGTATATAAGTTCATTATACTTTTCATGATTTAGGTAATAATTTTTCAGAGCATCTGAACTTTTAGTATTTAAGTATTCGTACATATATCTTTGTACATTTTCCAAGGTATTCGTTAATACATTTAAGTCTGCATTACTTACATATACATAATCGATAGTTGTAATGGACTTATTAATATTCCAATACATATATATATTTACTCCATATGTAACAGATGTAATAATAAAAAATAATATTATTAATCTTGTACCTATGGACATATCCTTTATTTTTTGCACCATATTTGCTCCCATATGTTACTTAAAAACCTTTCCTCCTTATTACTCAACAATATCTATACTAATAGGTATATATTCACTTATCATCCCAAATGTTAAGTATTCATCTAGAATTTTGACACTGTATTCCCCTATTTGCTTTGTGTCAATAACTATAGTTGAATCTATTATGTTCTTTTCTATAGCAAGCTGAATAACTTCTGAATTGTAGTATCCTATAATATCAATATCCCCAACCATATTATAGTCAACTATTGTCTGATAGGCACTTATTGTATCAGCCTGATTTAGGCAAACTATTATGTCTGGTGTCTTATCTTTATCCATAATTATTTTGTGTATTGTCTCTTCAGAACTAAAAGCACTTTGTCTATCAATTGCAACTGGCTCTAACTCAATTGTTTCCTTGGCTAAGGAATCTTTTATCCCTGTAAATATAATATCTGAGCCCTTATTCTTCTCATTAGCTCCAAGTAAGACTACTACTCTTGTTTGCTCTTTATTAAGCAAGCTCACACTTTTAAGAATTTGATTACCATAGTATTTTCCTAATTGGTATTGATTAGCCCCAACAAAACTTATCCTTTCACTTATAGGTGCATCTTCTAATACTGTCACAACTGGGATTCCTGCTGCAGTTGCTTGGTTAATGTATTTTGTGGTTTCATCATCACCATTAGCTTGTATAATAATTCCATGCACTCCAGAAGCAATTGCCATTTTTAAACGTTCTTTAATCGAATAAGGAAAATGAAGATTTTCTCCAAAGTTTTCTACATATATTCCCAGTTCATCACCCTTTGCTCTTGCACCACCATAAATAGATTCTCCAAACGGGCTATCTAGGTTTTCTATTATTAAAGCAAAATGTTTTGAATAATACTTAGTATCTCCTTGAGAATTATTAAGCTCCCTATCTATTAGTTGTTTTCTATAATAATTCATTCCAAAGATTATAGAGAATAGAAGTAAAATTGAAAAAAGAAAGACAATAAAGGATATTAGTTTTCTTTTATTTATAGATGGCTTTTTGATGTCGTTAGTATTCACTGTTACAACCCCTTAATTACTTAATATCATTTGTATTATTCTTATAGAATTGTATGAATAATTGGAAGATATCTCTATTATAACAGAAAATTGAATCTTATGCACATTTTGCACAAAATTTTATTATTTTTACCCAATCATATGTGCAATAACAGTCTATTCCTTATTAATATTGGTTTTAATTGCTCGCATTTGTATAAAACTTTTGCATTTGTAAATTTGCTTTTAAGTAGTATCATGATAATATTATGAGGAAATATGTTTAATACTCAAAAACACCATAAATTTATAACATTAAAAAAAGTTTATATAAATTAGATCTTTTTGCCGATTTCAAACGTTATATAGGTTGTAAGCTTACATATCAAAGTCAGGGTGGTGAGATTCATTAAAGAAAAACAAATCACAAAACGTATTAAAGCAGGGGAATATCAGTTAATGGAGGAATTGATTAGCTTTTACTATGATGATGTTTCCGCTTTTGTCGTTATAAGGTTGGAAAAGATGAGCTTGCCTACGACTTGACCCAAAGGAAAGGGTACGTTTTCGTAATTTAATAAGTGAACTATCAAGAGAAAAAATTGTTATATTATCAACCCACATAGTTAATGATGTTGCATACATCGCTAACGAAATCTTACTTAT
>JAAYRG010000223.1 GCA_012518885.1 Clostridiales bacterium
ATTTGACCTCTTGCTAATTATTTTGATCGGATTTTCATATGAAATGACAGAAAATATGAATATTAAGATTTTATTATTGTGGATCTAGTTCCATTTCTTCCATATCTCAGGTTTGTACCCCACTGTTGCCTGATTACCATTTCGGACGATTGGAGTTTTTATTAATATCTGATTCTCAATTATTTTCTCTTCTTTATCTTCTTCTGATAGATAAGTTAGCAATGCCATTAAATCTTTATCTTTACATTTATCATCAAGCATATTATGGCAACCACCGACTGCCTGTTTTATTTTGTTAAACTCTCCCTTACTCATACCTTTATCAAGCAAATCGATGATTTGATACTTAATGCCACGTTCTTTGAAATAACGTTCTGCCTTCTTAGTATCAAAGCATTTCTTTTTCCCAAATATCTGAATATTCATTGTTACCTCCTATTTCAATTGTTTAAAGTATTTTCTCTTTTTTGTTTACTTAAAATTCTTATACAAATTCCGATTCTTATAGCTCAAATATACCGCTCAAGCATCGATATAGTCTCAATGATATTTATATCCATGTCTTGATTAATTTATGGTACAAAAAAACAGAAAACATATAACATTTCTACTATCTTTTTATTGACTTTACTAAAGTGTAACAAAATCGTATCACCTTTTACTCTCGTATATAAATGCCAATGAATATGAGGGCAACCATTTCCTAGTAGTTCATAGTTAATCTTATCAGGCCTAAATATATTAGAAACAGCCTCCGGTACTATAGACATTTCTTCAATAACAAAGGAATTTACAACCAATTAAGTGATTTAATAATATTCAATAGTGTTGATATTAGCTTTGATACTATTGAATGGTCAATGCAGACGGCGCCTCGGTTGGTGAAGAGGAGTCCGAATATATTGTTAAGTGTCGTAAGATTAATAAAAATGCCAGTTATATCTTCAATACAAATTATCACAAACGGAATTTAAATTTAAACAAATCCACTCTTTACTTTCTTCATTAACAATGTTATATTAGATTTAATAGAAGGAGTAACCGCCCAAAATGTGGTTAGCCTCCGTTAAACAGATTAACTGCCCACTACGGCTAAGTCAGGGGGCAGTTATTTTTTTCGCTTATCGTCCCTATTAGTTAAATAGGTAAGCAGTGCAATAATTATTAATACAAAAGCAAACAAGTCGCTATATGTAACATAATTCATTAGCACCACCTCCCTTCTGGGAGGCTACCACACCCTGCACACGATTACTCCTGCATCTAGTCTATCATATATACCATAATATGACAATCAAACATAGTATTAATTTTCCAACAGATTCTAATTATATAATTAATAGGTATATACAGATAACCGTTGAACGAGAAAATGAAAATCAATGAATAAGTATACAGCTTTTACAAAACAAAAAAGCCCAAAGCATATATTGTGATATGTTTTGAGCTTGTTTCCTATATATTTTTAAATGAAAAAACAGAACATTTCTGTTCTGAATTCTGCTTTTACATATTTAATTGACTTTA
>JAAYRG010000224.1 GCA_012518885.1 Clostridiales bacterium
AAAGTTTTATTAATAAGGTTGGTTATGTTCGCCAGGAACACTTTATATTTAATGATAGTATAAAAAACAATATAATTTTAGATAAACCCTATGACAAGGATAAGTTTATGAAAGTCTTAAAACAGTCAGCTTTAGATGAATGGGTCGCAAGCCTAGAATTAAAATCAGATCACCAACTAATAGATAATGGTAGTAATATATCTGGTGGCCAAAGACAAAGAATTAATATTGCAAGGGAATTATATCAAGATAAGGAAATGCTAATATTTGATGAGCCAAGTTCAAGTTTAGATGATCAAACTTCTGCTAAAATATATGAGACAATTAAAAACTTAGATAAGACAGTGATTGTAATATCACATAGACACTTGGAGTTTCTATCTGAAAGCTTTGATCAAGTTATTGACTTAAGCAGGGAGGGGGGTCATAGCAATGAATAAGTTTCGTTATGGAAATAAGAATGTTTTATTAATGGTTAGCATTTCATTGTTTGTCACAGCTGCTTTAGGAGGAATTACAATTTACTCATTAAGGTTTATTACAGACTATGCAGTTGAAGGTGAAATTGGTAAATTAATTGAAATTTCAAAAGTACTTTTGATTGTGCTTGCTTTTGAATTAGCTTTTAGTTTACTTGCATCCTATCTTAAATCAATATACTTAAATAAAAGTATGGTTGGATTACGTAGTGCTTATGTGAATAAACTCTTTAACTTAGACATTAAAAATATTGCAGAAAATGATGAAGAGAAATACTTGTCACATTTAAGTAATGACATGGATCGTTATGAAGCTAGTTTCTATAATAATATGCTCGATTTAATGGATGCATTTTTTCGCTTAATAGTTTCACTGTTTTTGCTTGCAAGAATAAGTAATACCCTATTATCTTTAGCACTAGGATTATTTATTTTCTTCATAGTAATATCAAAAAAGACAAGTAAACCAATCGAAGAAAAGGAAAAGATTAAATCTGGATCCCTAGAGGACTATACTAACTTTATTAATGAAAGCCTAAAAGGGTTTTATGTTATTAAGCAAAATGGTTTAGAAAATTCTAGAATCAATATGTTTGAAACTTTAGCTAAAAAGGTGCAGGAAGATAACTATGAAGTAGACAAAAAAAGTACCCACGTAGATGCCTTGAATTCATTTATTCAAATGGCTATTATCTTCACTCTAGTTACCTTGGGAGTATATTATGCAAAGCAATCAGGATTGTCTTTAGGGATGACAATGTTAGCAGGTACAGCTTTTGCTAGCTCCTTAGGACCAATGCAAAGGGTGACTCCTTTTATCTCACAAATGGCAGGAATATCAATTGTCTTAAAAGACTTTGAAAAAACTCTAAGAAAAGAACAGATAAGTGGTAAAGAAAACATAAGCGAGATAAAAGAAATATCATTTAGGTCTGCTGACCTTGGATATGAAGACGAGACAATTTTACAAGATGTAAATATTGATATCGAAAAGAATCAAAAAGTATTAATAGTTGGAAGTAGTGGAGCTGGTAAAAGTACAATACTTAAAAGCCTAAGACGGCAACTTCCACTAAAGGCAGGAGATTTACTCATAAATAATATTAGTTTAAGGGATATTACTGCAGACACATACTTTAGGCAACTATCAGTGATTGATCAGATTGGATTTATCTTTAAAGGTAGTCTAAAAGATAATATTACTTTGTATAAAGATGAGGGAGAAGACAAATTAAATGATATACTTATAGAGGTAGGTTTAGAAGACTTAAAGTTAGATTATCAACTAAAGAATAATGGATCTAACTTGTCAGGTGGACAAAGGGCACGTCTACTTCTAGCAAGAGCTTTGTACCTAGATAGCAATCTTATTATATGTGATGAGATTTTTGCCAGTCTAGACCAGGAAATAGGCCAATCAATTGAAAGTCAAATGCTTAAAATTGATAAAATGCTTATCAATGTAAGCCATATCATTTACGAAGAGAATATTGACCTATATGATTTGATTTATCTAGTTAAGGATAAAAGAGTTTTGGAAATTGATAATTTCCAAGAAGTTAAGGATTTGGACTTGTTTCTTATATCATCAAAATAAAAAATTATAAAAACTTCTGCCTTAAGTAAGCAGAAGTTTTTTGTGTTTAAATTTATTTATCATATTAATTTAATTGACAAAGGTATTGCCATATATTATAATACATTCAAAACATACTAAACATGTATGTTTACTATAGTATAAAAACAGGAGGAATAGATATGTCAAAACATACTAAAGTAAAATTAAATAATTATAGAGAGGGCCTTGTAATGTCTTGTTGTTCCTGTTGTTGTATGCAAAATACTTTCAAATAGGAATTAGTGGAAGTTATATATAGGTAAGCTAATTAGTTGAAAACTAATGAACTATAAAAAGACTATATATTAGTAAGTGAAAATATAAAATAAAAGCAAAAATTAATAAACTTAAAAGAAAGGATAGTATTGAAGTAACCGTTAATTACATCAATACAATAACATATATGAATATAGAATTATTATCATTAGTAGCATTAGGTGTAGCAATCCTGTTTATAGGTGTGCTTGTATATTTAGCTAAAAAGAATATAGACTTTGGAATTAGAACAATTATTGCACTAGTATTTGGTTTAATTATTGGAATTGTTTTTCAAGGACATACAAATTATGTACAACCAATTGGTAGACTATATGCCAATGTAATATCTGCATTTGTAGTTCCCTTATTATTTTTCAGTGTGATTTCAAGTGTATCTAGCCTAGATAATATAAAGAGGCTAAAAACTATAGGGGCTAAGAGTATTGGATTACTTACATCAACAACCTTGATAGCATCAACTCTAACAATAATTGTTTCTTTGGCATTAGGCGTTGGAAAGGGTGCAGTAATTACGCTTCCTACAGATTATGAGCCTAAGGAAGTTCCTGAATTTACCCAGGTTATTATTGATTTATTTCCGAAAAACTTTTTTGCTCAGGCATCAACAAATGCTGTTGTACCAATAATTATTTTTGCATTATTTATCGGAATTGCAGTAGTTACATTATCTTCTAATGAGGATAGTGGAGTAAAACCTTTTAAAGATTTTATTGATTCTGCTTCAAAGGTAATGAATACTGTAATATCATTTATTATAGAATTTACACCATATGCAGTTATGGCCCTTGTAGCAAGTGCAGTATCAAAAAATGGACCATCCAAATTACTGCCACTCCTATCAGTTTTACTCATAACTTTTCTTGTGTGTGCTATTCAGACATTTGGAGTAAATAGTATTCTAATAGGAGCAATAGCAAGACTAAATCCTATAAAATTCTTTAAGCATGTTTGGCCTGCAATGGTAATTGGATTTACTACACAAAGTAGCATAGGTTCTATTCCAGCAAATCATAAATGTCTTAAAAAAGCAGGGGTATCAGATAGTATTTCATCCTTTGCACTACCTTTGGGAGCCACTGTAGGTATGCCTGGATGTGCAGGTGTTTGGCCAACAATTTTAGCGGTATTTGCTATCCAGAGCTTAAACATTGAGTACTCTCTAGCACAGTATGCTCTTCTTGTTATAATAGCTACTTTAGTAAGCGTAGGAACTGTTGGAGTACCAGGAACATCAACTATAACTGCAACAGCAGTGTTTGCAGCAGCTGGACTTCCTATAGAAGTTATTGTTATATTTGCTCCGATTAGTTCTATTGCGGATATGGCTAGAACAGCAACAAATGTAACTACATCAGCAGCTAGTGCCTTAATCGTAGCAAAAACAGAAAATGAACTTGACCTAGAGAAGTATAATGCTAAGGCAGAAAAAAGCTATCTAGCTACAAACTAATAAAATAATCAATACTATAAACCATAGGGAAAGGTATTTGGAATACCTTTTTACTATGGTTTTTGTTTGGAGTAAAAAAGTATTTAATACTGG
>JAAYRG010000037.1 GCA_012518885.1 Clostridiales bacterium
CTTATTTAATGGGTTTTGAATGAATACTTCCCCAGTCTTTTCAAAATCATTATAATATCCTAAGGTTAGAGGAGTTCCCCTTATACAAATTTCACCTACCTCACCCTTTTTTGCTAGCTTTCTATCCTCAGTTAGCAGTAAGATGTCTGTATTCTTAAAGGGCTGTCCTATAGGAATAAGTTCATCTAACTCAAAGTCCTTTACAACTTCGTAATAGCAAGACATTCCTGTTGCTTCTGTCGGTCCGTAAAGGTTGTAAAACTTTGCATTAGGCAAGTACTCTCTCCATATCTTAAGCTGTTTTATAGGCATTACTTCACTACCAAAGGCTATAGTATGAAGGTGCTTTGGTACCATAGTTTTTAGGGTCCCAAATCCGGATATAATAGTTAGGGCAGAAACAACCCAACATACTGTATTGATTTTATACTTATTCATATATTCAACTAGCTTTATCGGAAACATAAACAAATCCTTAGGTATTAAGCAATTGCTTGCCCCAAATTTTAAGGTTGAATATATCTCCTTTAAACAAGCATCTACATATAGGGGAACTTGTTGGCCAAAGATAGTATTTTCATTAAATCTTAAAACACCTGATAGGTTTTCTATAAAATCAATTACTGACCTGTGACAAGCTACTACACCTTTTGGAACTCCTGTAGAACCAGAAGTAAAGACAATATATATAGGGTCCGTATCTATAGCCCTTCTCCGTATTTGGCCAAGTAATACTTCATCAGCCATGCACGCTACCATATCATTATAAAGATAAATACTTCCTTCAAAACCGTAGTCTCTCGCTAGTTCCTTAGTTTTATCATCGCAAATCATTGCCTTTGGCTTTAAATTAGAAAGTATTAATTCTATACGGTGTCTTGGAATTTCGTCATCTATAGGCACATAATAGTTGCCACTATAAACTACTCCTAAAAACGAAACAATGGTACTTGGCTTCTTTCCCATAAATACTACAACTGGTTCATTATAATAACCCTGCTTTGATAGGAAGGTCCCAATTGACCTAGCCTTATTTAAAACACTAGAAAAACTTATACTTTCCTCATCGTTAAAAAAAGCAATCTTTTCCGGTACTCTTAGAGCTGTAGATTCTAAATACTCAAGTACATTAGTAAGTCTAAAATCACTCATAGGTCACCTCATAATTTCTTATACTTAGTAAAGATATAGTTTTGTCTAAATTACCTTCTTGATTAAAAATTCATAATCTTCTTTTATATTTCCATGGCAAAGGTCTATACACCTTCTAGCTAAAACCTCCATAGTATCTATGAAATCATCACCAATATCATAGTTCTTCTTAATCATTGATAGTTCACTGCAGCCTAAAATTATTATATCTGCCCCTTGGTTTCTTAAATTATCTGCAACAAGGTTAAATTTATCCATATCTACTGGTTTGTTCACCTTAACATTGTCATAAATAATATTATTAACATATTCTTGTTCCATTAATCCAGGAATTACTGTTTTTATACCATATTCTTCTAATTTCCTTTGCAGTAAATTACTAGAGATAGTCCCCTTAGTAGCCATTATCCCAACAGTCTTAGCCCCATAATTATCTAGGTAAATAGCTGTTTCTTTAACTCCATGTATAATTGGTGTTTTTATGTGGGCTTGTAACTCATCATAGAAATAATGGGCTGTAATACAAGGAATTGCAATATAGTCTAGGGACATCTTGTCTAAGGCCAGTGCCGCCTCTATCATGTCAAAAATAGGATTTGCGCTACTACTGCCTACAATAAAGCCTGTCCTATCTGGTATAGATGGTTTATTGTAAATAATAATTTCTAAATGGTCTTGTTCTACTTTGGCCTTAGTCATATTAAGTATTAGTTCAAAAAAATAATTGGTTGCAAAGGGCCCAAGGCCTCCTAGAATTCCTAATTTCTTTTTAATACTATCACCCCTTCTATTTTTAATTACTTGCCTCTTTCTGGATATAAGGATTTATCGAAATTGTAGTAATTATTGTTGCTTCTTGCTGTATATGCATCAACTTCCTCATCAGTTAACATAAACACTTTTAGATACTCTCTTTGGGGAGTTGTATCCAAGTGATACCAGCCCTGTCCGCAATCCACCAAGTGCCAGTAATGATTGGTTCTTCCACCAACCCTTGTAACATCAAGATTAGGAATACCAGCCCTAGTAAGAAGGGTTTTAGTTACTGCAAAATAGGTAAAACAATCACCTTTTTTCCTTGTAAAGCCTTCATAGGCTCCATTAATCCAATCCGTTTTGTCTGATTCATTTACATATGAAATATTTTTAACTACCCAAGTATAAATATTCCAGGCCTTATCAAGCATGGACATGGAGGGATCAATAATCTCTTCAAGGATTTGGTCAGCTATAGCAAATACTTCTTCTTCGTCTACTGGATTATCTGTCTTAGGCCTTACAATAACTTTAATTTCCTCTGTACTTGAATTACCACTTGAGTCTGTGGCCTTATAAATAGCGGTATACTCCCCAGGCTTATTTAGGTTCACTTGACTATTATCAATAGTAAGTTCTACTTGTTCATCAATATCATCACTTACTACAATACCCTGCCTGTAGGCAATAGAATCTCCTACAAAAACAACCTTGTCCTCAGCACCTTCAATTACAGGCGGAGTCGTATCCTTAATAATAGTAAGGTAAGCAGTTACCTCTGAAGTGTTGTTATACTTATCCGTAATATTTAAAACCACCTCTTGCCTACCTGGCACAAGAAAGTTTGGCTCAGTCTTATAAGAAATACTACATTCACTTATATCAGACACTGACTCTATAAAGTTGGAAGGTTCTACTACATTTGGCATAATAACTTCAAGGTTTTTAGTTTTAGCTGTAGGAGGTGTAGTATCTATAACCTTAATAGTAGCTTGATACTGTTTCTTAAAAATCAAATTGTCCACTTCTATGACTACAGGATAAGAACCAGGCACCTTCAGCTCATCTTGTGTAGGCACACTTACATAGGCTCCACTATCCTCTTTTGAAAGCAAAAACTCTTCTACATCCACTAAAGTTGAACCAGCCTCTAGGACTAACTCAGACCTTACCTTTTCGCTAGTAGCACTTGTAATCACTACTACTGCTCCTATTAATACTACTAATATAAAAACTGCCCCAAATACTCTAACTAAATTTAATCGTCTTCTACGCCTA
>JAAYRG010000225.1 GCA_012518885.1 Clostridiales bacterium
TCAAGAGAAACTTCTTATTGTTTTTAGAATTTTACCTAAAGATTTGGCTTCTGATATTTTTACCCACATGACTAGTGAGCTACAGAAGTATGTTATTGATTCAATAACAGATACTGAGGCAATTAGTATTATAGAAAGCCTCTTTATGGATGATGCTATAGACTTTTTAGAGGAAATGCCTTCTAATGTGGTAAAAAGGATTCTAAAGAACACTGATGCAAAGACTAGGGTGGTCATTAACCAATTTTTGAATTATCCAGAAGACTCTGCTGGAAGTATTATGACCATAGAGTATGTGGACTTAAAGAAAGAAATGACTGTAAAAGAAGCACTAGCCTATATTAAGCAGAATGGGATTGACAAGGAAACAATAGAAAACTGTTATGTTATAAATAATAATAGAATCCTAGAAGGAGTCATATCTCTAAGAAAGATAGTTTTAAGTGACGAGTCTACAGTTATTAAAGATATTATGGAAACTGATGTGATATCAATTAATACTCATGACGACCAAGAATATGTTGCTAGCTTGTTCAAGGATTATAATTATAATGTAATGCCAGTTGTTGATAATGAAAGAAGGCTTGTAGGAATAATTACAGTCGATGATGTTATTGATGTTATAGACCAAGAAGTAACAGAAGACCTTCAAAAGATGGCTGCTATGCAACCTTCTGAAAAGGAATATCTTAAAACAAACAATTGGACCCTAGCTAGACATAGAATACCTTGGCTACTTATACTTATGATTTCAGCAACCTTTACTGGTGGAATAATTACAAAATATCAAGATGCATTAGAATCTGTAATGATATTAGCGGCATTCATACCAATGCTAATGGATACAGGCGGAAACTCTGGTTCCCAATCTTCAACCTTAGTAATAAGAGGGCTTGCCTTGGGAGAGATTATGCCTAGAGATATTTTTAAAGTCCTTTGGAAGGAACTATGTATAAGTGGTATTGTCGGGGTTATATTAGCTTTTGCTAACTTATTAAGATTATATTATATTGAAAGAACTGGTATATTAATAGCCTTAACAGTATCTATATCCCTATTTGTTACGGTTGTTTTATCTAAGGTAGTAGGTGGATTATTACCTATAGTTGCTAAGAAATTTAAGGCTGACCCTGCTATTATGGCTGGTCCATTAATTACAACAATAGTTGATGCAGTTACTCTTACTATATATTTTACAATAGCTTCATGGTTACTAGGTATATATTAAGAAGAATATTATAAGACAAACACTTAAAGTAGCTAGTAATAAAGTTATAAATATGATAACAAAAGGCACAGACTTATCTGTGCCTTTTGCTATATATATGGAAGTTTTAAGGTGAGTTATTAGAAAAATACTAGAATAAATTTAGGCTTTTGTCACAAAAAAACTACAATTGGATAAAAAAGTTAAACATTTTGTTGATTATATAGTAAAATTAGGGTATATTAAAATAAATATCAAAAAATGGCGGAGGTAGTTTTTGTGAATAAAGCAAAGTTAAGTACTAGATTATTTATTTTAGCAGCCGTATGCTTTATGAGTTTAGGGGGTGTTTTGCCTGTAGGGGCAGCGGGTAATCTTGCTAGGGAAGGAATACTAGACCAAGCAGTTACCCAAGATGCAAGCGATGAGATTTTATCTGAAACAAGCGAGCTTGAGGGCGAGATAACATTAGCTATGATTATGGAGGCATATGGCACAGAGTTTATTATTGTAGTATTAATTTTATTATCCATAATTTCAGTGAATGTTATAACTTATCTTAGAACAAAGAATGAACTAAAGGTTCAAACAGAAAGGGTTTTAGTATTTTCTCAAACGTCTAATGAATGTTTTTATGAATATAACATTAAGACTGGAGAACTTGTTCTTTCAGAAAAGAGTAAGGAAGTATTAGGAAGTAGTAATCTAGATGACTTAATTAGCCTAGCAAAAGATGGAATAGATAATAAGATAGCTTGTAGAATTGCATCCACTATTGAACTGTGTAAGGCTGATGGAGAAAAGGGTATCTTCAAGTCATTTAATACCCCTGTTTATGATAATAAGGGGAATCCATATTCGGTTATTGGTAAGCTAGTTGATGTTACCTTAGAAGCTAAAGAGAAAGAAAAGCAAAGATTAAATGATGAGGCAGAACTAGATGGACTAACGGGTTTATATAATGCAGACAAGATGGAAGAACTAGTTAATAAGTGTATAGCTAAGGCAACTCCTAAAACTTGTGCTGCCTTAATAAAGATAGACTGTGATAAGTTTAAGTCATTTAATGATACATATGGGTATTTGCAAGGAGATATAGCTCTAAAGAATGTTGGAAAGGCTGTCTCTAGTGTATTTACTGAAACGGTTGTAAAGGGACGTGTAGGTGGAGATGAGTTTTGTGTATACCTGCCAGAAGTTCCTGCCATTGGTTTTGCCCTTGCTAAGTGTAAGGAGTTCTTGACATATCTTGAGGAGGCAAACACTAACCATAAGATTACTGCAAGCTTGGGGATTGCCCTTCTTGATGGTCATAAGACATATGATGAATTAATTGAAGATGCTGAATCGGCAATAATTCAGGCTAAGAATAGGGGTGGAAACCAAATCCGCTTTTCAAAGCAGAATTAGGATTAGCAAAAATTAAACTGCTAGTTTATACTAGCAGTTTTTTATTAATCATCATATATTTGCCTTGGCCCAGATATAGACGAGCTGATTGCTTCTTCAACACAGGCTAGGGCTTCTTCCTTATTACGGTTTTTCAGTGCGGTTAGTACACACTTTGCATTCCTATAGACTAGCTCATTGCCATACTTTTGAATAAACCTAATCCAAAGATGATTTACCGGTATCTTAAAAGACCTGTAAATTAGGGGTAACAAGGTGTTTTGACTAATCATTGCTATCTCGTGATAGAAAGAGAAAACAGCATCAGCTGCCTTATCAATATTATCACTTAGGATATCTTCTAAATATGTATTAAGAGAAGTAATATCATCATCAGTAATTCTCTCTACAGATAGGGAGATAGCTAGCTTGTCTACAATCATCTTAACTTCAAGGATGGACCTAATCTCATCCTTTCTTAACTGGCCACCGTTGTAATTCATAATTGAAAGAAGGGTCTCTACAGTACCATATCTACGATAATCTGTTACATATACACCGGAACGGGGTTTTACCATAACAAAGCCCTTTCTAGCAAGTTCTGTAATTCCACTGTTTACCACAGCCCTACTAACTTGCATTTTTTCTGCAAGAACTCGTTCTGATGGGAGCTTTTCACCTATTTTTAGTTTTCCTGAAAGAATCATAGATTCTAATTCCCTAACAAATAGCTCTTTTAATGTAGGGGCTTTTAATTTTGTAAAGTCCATAGGTATTCCTTTCTAAACACATTCTAACGAACTGGTATATCCAGATTATTAATTATCCTATCACAATTCACTTTCTAAATCAATAGACTAGGGAAAAAGTTTGACAAATGCTTGACAAATGCTTGACAATCTAGTCCTGTGTCTATAGAATAGACTTATAAAATATAACTGGTATGACCAGATATAAAATGAGAAGGGATGAAGTATTGTGAGAGAATTTAGGGTACTAGAAATTAAGGAAAGTATTTTTGAAGACAATAACAAGGATGCCCAGGAGCTTAGGGAACAATTAAAAAGTGAAAACACATTTTTGCTAAATTTAATGAGTTCTCCTGGAGCTGGTAAGACCACAACTCTTGTTAAGACTATAGAAAGTCTAAAGGAAAGACTTTCTATAGCTGTAATGGAGGCAGATATTGATTCAGATGTGGATGCTAGGACTATTTCTGAGACTGGAGTTAAGGTAATCCAGCTACATACTGGGGGCATGTGTCATCTTGATGCAGATATGACAAGACAAGGACTTAAGGGCCTAGATGCAAAGGGAACAGACCTAGTTATCCTTGAGAATGTAGGCAACCTAGTTTGTCCAGCCGAGTTTGATACTGGAGCGACTAAGAATGCTATGATTCTAAGTGTTCCTGAAGGAGATGATAAGCCTTTAAAATATCCACTAATGTTTAAGGTATCTGATGTTTTACTTATTAATAAGATAGATGTGATGGAGTATTTTGACTTTGACCTTGACCTATGTATTGAAAGGGTAAAGAAGCTTAATCCTAATATTAAAATTTTCCCTATTTCAGCTAAGACTGGTGAAGGAATTAAAGAATGGACAGATTGGCTATATAATGAAGTTAAAGGAGAATAAGTATGGGGCAATCAATTAGAAAGATGTATTTTCCAGAGGGGTATGAATGTAAATATAATGAGAAAGTAATGGCCTTTGCCAATATGTTAGGCCGTAAGGATCCTAAAAAAAATGGTTACAAGTGGGATGACCCAGAATATGTAATCCTAGAAGCTGGTGTTGATGATGATATGGCTGAGGTTGGCTTGGCTATGGGCTATTTTACCAAAAGAACTGCTAAAGAAATGGCAGAGATTATGGGTAAGCCAGAAGATTATTGCTATGAACAGATGATGAAACTAGCCTGGTATGGTACTACCTTTGTTAATAAGATTGATGGGGTTGATACCTTCTGGCATGCAGAGAGCTGGATTCCAGGTATAATGGAGATGATAGTAAATAATCTTGAAGTAGTTGAGAAGTATCCTATTGTAACTTATGCCATGGAGGCCTATGGTAGGGTTCGTGGACCAATGAGTTCAGGTATGTTCCCACCAGGAATTGGTCTTATGAGGGTTATACCAATTGAATCTGCAATCGACGGCAATAGCCGTAGGGTTAGCTATGAGGAAGTGTCAAAGTATCTGAATGAGAATACAATATTCTCATGTTCTCCTTGTTCTTGTCGTACTGATAGAGAGGTTATGGGAGAGGGCTGTGGCCATTTGAAGGAAGATATGTGTATTCAGATGGGCCATGCAGCTGAATACTATATCCGTACTGGACGAGGCAGAGAAATAACTAGAGAGGAAGCCTTTGAGATTATTAAAAGGGCTGAAGAAAATGGTCTCATGCACCAAATTCCTAACATAGATGGTTCTGGAAAAACCCATGCTATCTGTAACTGTTGTGGATGTTCTTGCTTATCCATCCGTTCAGGAACCATGTATAAGAATGTTGATATGATACGCTCAAATTATGTAGCAAGGGTAGATAAAGACAAGTGTGTAGCCTGTGGTGTATGTGTAGAAAATTGTCCTATGAACGCATTAAAGCTTGGGCAAAAGCTATGTTCAAGTGGTCCTGTAACAGATGATATTACAACAAGGTATACTCCAAGGGATAACGAACTTACTGAAGAGGACTGGAATATTGATTATAGGACCAATCGTGAGGAAGTTGTAGATACAGGTACATCCCCTTGTAAGACTAGTTGTCCTGCCCATATTGCAGTACAAGGTTACATAAAGTTAGCAGCCCAAGGTAAGTATAGGGAAGCCCTAGAACTAATTAAAATGGAAAATCCCCTACCAGCAGTTTGTGGTTACATATGCAACAGACGCTGTGAAGATGCATGTACTAGAGGGGATATTGATGAGCCAATTGCAATAGATGATATTAAGCGCTTTATAGCCTTACAGGACTTAAACAAGGAAACTAGATATATACCTAAGAAACGTAATAACTATGGTGACAAGAAGATTGCTATAGTTGGGTCAGGGCCAGCAGGCCTCTCCTGTGCCTATTATCTAGCTATTGATGGCTATGATATTACAGTGTTTGAGAAGGAAAAGGTACTTGGAGGTATGTTAACTCTTGGTATTCCTTCCTTTGTTTTAGAAAGGGATATTATAGAAGCTGAAATTGATATTTTAAGGGAACTTGGGGTTAAGTTTAGAACAGGAGTTGAAATTGGTAAAGACCTTACCCTTGATGACCTTAGAAGGGATGGTTATGAGGCATTTTATCTTGCAATCGGTGCCCAAAAGGGAAGAAAGTTAGGTATAGAAGGAGAAGACCTAGAAGGAGTTGTTTCTGGAGTTGACTTCCTATCTCGTATTAATCAAGATGAAAGCCAAACTATATCAGGGAATGTAGTTATTATTGGTGGAGGTAATGTAGCTATCGACGTTGCCCGTGTAGCAGTACGTGCAGGTGGTAACAAGGTAAGTATGTACTCCCTTGAAACTAGAGAACAGATGCCTGCCCTAGATGAAGAAATAGAAGTTGCTGAAAGTGAAGATATTATAATTAACAACTCATGGGGACCTAAGCGTATTATAGGAGAAGGTGGCAAGGTTAAAGGAATTGAACTTATGCGCTGTATAAGTGCATTTGATGAAACTGGACGCTTCGCTCCTAAGTATGATGAAAATGATACTATAATTGTAGAAGCTGACCATGTTATCTTATCAGTAGGTCAAGCAATTGACTGGGGCAAATTATTAGAAGGTAGCCAGGCAGTTCTAAATAAGAATAATACTATACAAGTAGACGAAATTACATATCAGACAAAACAAGCAGATGTTTTTGCTGGTGGTGATGCTGTAACTGGACCAAGCTTTGCAATTGATGCTATTGCAGCAGGAAAGCAAGCGGCAATATCTATCCACCGCTTTGTACATAAGGGGCAGGATTTATTAATTGGCCGTAGTCGCCGTGAGTTTATCCAGTTTGATAAGGATAAGCTAACAATTGATAATTATGACAGGACTCCAAGACAAAGACCAGCTGCTGTTAATTCTAAGGTAGCTAAGATGACCTTTAGAGATACTAGAAAGTCCTTAACTGAGGAACAGATGAAGAAGGAGACTAATAGATGTCTTGGTTGCGGAGCTACTATTGTAGATGAATACATGTGTGTAGGTTGTGGAATGTGTGCTACAAAGTGTAAGTTTGGAGCCATTACCTTAGAACGTGTTTATGATGGGGAAGGGGTAGAATTCCTAAAAATGAAGAAGGCTATTATACCTCATGTAATTAAGCGTAAAGTTAAGATAACCGCTAAGAAGGTTCTAGGAAGGACTAAGTAGGATATGCACGAACTAGGAATAATGTTCCATATAGTTGACCAAGTTTTAAGAGTTGTTGAGGACAACGAGTTAAGTGAAGTAGAAGCTATTGTACTTCAGGTAGGAGAGTTATCCTCAGTAGTACCAAGATATCTACATGCCTGCTTTCCTGCAGCTACATCTGGTACAATGCTTGAAAGTACAAAATTAGAAGTAGAAGTCCTTACTGCCAATGGGATATGTCAAAACTGTAATAAGGTATTTGCTGTAATTGAGTATGATAGAGTTTGTCCTCAGTGTTATAGTGAGGATATTGAGATTATTAGCGGAAGTGAATTCTATTTAAAAGAAATAAGAGCCTGTTAAATAAAGAGGTTTCGGTTAATTAATAGCCGAAGCCTTTTTACCTGTCAAAAAGTGTAGTTTATTTGAGTCTTTTCTTATGCTATAATGATAGATACGTATTACCAAGGATGTCTTGGTAATAAAGTAATCAAACAGGAGGATAGATAGTATGAAGCTTATCTCATGGAATATAGATTCACTTAATGCTGCACTTACAAGTGATTCAGCTAGGGCAATTCTATCAAGAGAGGTCTTAAACACAATAACTAAGTATGACCCAGATATTATTGCCTTACAGGAAACTAAGTTACCTAGCAAGGGACCTACTAAGAAACACTTAGAGATTCTAAAGGAGAAGTTTCCTGAATATGAAATAGTATGGAATAGTTCTGTAGAACCTGCCCGTAAGGGATATGCAGGTACTATGTTTTTATATAAGAATAATCTAAAAGCTAAGGTTACATATCCAGAAATAGGGGCACCAAGTACTATGGATAAAGAAGGAAGGATTATAACCTTAGAGTTTAAAGATTTCTATGTAACTCAAGTATATACACCTAATGCTGGGGACGGCCTAAGTCGCTTAGAAGACCGTCAGGTATGGGATATTAAGTATGCAGACTACTTAGCGGAACTCGATAAGGATAAACCAGTTATAGCAGCAGGTGATTATAATGTCGCCCATAAGGAGATAGACCTTGCTCATCCAGAGAGTAATCGCCGTTCACCTGGCTTTACTGATGAGGAACGTGAAGGATTTACTAACCTATTAGCCAGGGGCTTTACTGATACCTTCCGCCACATTCATGGTGATATACCTGAAGTATATACTTGGTGGGCCCAAAGAGTTAAAACTAGTAAGATTAATAATTCAGGGTGGAGGATTGATTACTGGTTAGTTAGCGATAGGATAGCAGATAAGGTAATTAAGTCCGAGATGATTGACTCTGGACCAAGACAAGACCATACACCAATTTTACTAGAAATTGATGTGTAAAAACACAAGGGTAGAAGAGATATTATTTAGATAATATCTCTTCTACCCTTAATTTTAATTGTGGAACAATATCTTCTTCAAAATCAGGGTTATTCTTAAACCATCTGACATTTAAGGGAGAAGGATGAACTAGGGGGAAGTAGTCTGGCAGGTAGTCCCTATAGGCCTTAACAGTATCAGTTAGATTTGCCTTCATGCGGTCCTTTAGGTAGAACTTCTGTGCGTAGGACCCTACTAGGAGGGTAAGTTCAAGATGGGGCATCATTGAGATGATAAGAGGATGCCATTTTGCTGCAAAGTCTTTTCTTGGTGGTAGGTCTCCTGATTTCCCCTTGCCAGGAAAGTAAAAGTCAAGGGGAAGGCCAGCTTCCTGGGTTTTAATACCTGGGGCTTGGCCTATAATAAGTAGTTTTGATTTAGGGCTAGCCATAAAAATAGGTTCCCATCCTTTTTTAGTGTATTCTATATTATCTGGGTCTTCCATAATTGATTTTCTTACTGATTCAATTGTTTTCATACTTTCTCCTTTTAACATTATTACTAGATAATACTATATAATTCCTTATCTAAGGACTTAATTTCTGAATAAATAATATCATGAAAGTCAATAGCTGCTTTTTCACTAAGTACTTTAAAATATGATTCTTTATTAGTAAGTCCAGAACTTATAAATGAGTCTATATCTTCTTTACTAGGATTTGTATACTCTTGTTTATTAATTATAAAGCCACCTGAGATTAAAAAGAGCTTAGTTCCGAAGTTTGCTGGAATTTTTAGCAAGTAGTTACTTGATAAAAACTTATTATAGTCACTTATCCTGTAATTGATATAATTTAAGCCCTTAATAATATCCCTATACTTTGAAGCAGTTTCGTACTTGAATGATTGGGCAAAGTCTATCATTCTAACTTCCAAACTTTTTATAAAAGATTCCATAGACTTAGTATTAGAGAACAAATCAATTAATATGTCTCTATTTACATAAAACTCATCTTCGTTCATTAGCTTAGGAAGAGGATGGTAATCGTAGTGATAGCCAGTATCATCTTTAGTTAAGGGGAAAAGATTATTTAAGCTAGCGATTATCTCAAGGAGTCTATACCTATGTCTAAATGGTCCATAAGAATAACTTATGCGACTTGATTCTACATTTAAAGGCTTGTGAGGGTTATAGTCACTAGTGACTTCTAAATATACATATCTTTCGTGATTTTTCATCTGAGAGTTAAAGACAGGCCTTATCTCTTTAATTAACTTGCACTCTAGCAAACAAGCCTCTAGATGGGTATCAGTAACATGAAAATCTATATCATCAATAAATGCAACTAATTTCTCAACCTTATGCCACTTATTATTTTTAGTAAAATAGGACCTAACTCGCTTCTTTAAACATTTGCTTTTACCAATGTATATAATATTCCCTCTAGCATCTAGCATTTTGTATATTCCAGGTAGTTCTGGTATGCTAGCTAGTTTTTCTTTTAGTCTTGTAGGAATACTCATGTAAATCACCTGCCTTTAGATAATTATTGTAATATGAAAATCTTTTAATTCCAAATTTATAAATCTTAAAAATTTATTAACTTAATATAAATAACGTGGTATAATTAAGAAAAAAGGACGTTTAGGAAGAAAATATGAAGATTTTGATTGTTTATCATTCTTACTATAATAATAACACCAAAAAAGTTGCTTTAACTTTTAATGAGATAGCTAATGGTAAGTTAATAAATCTTAATAGGGATAAAGATTGTAACCTTAACCTTGATGATTATGAGCTTATTGGACTTGGTTCAGGTGTATACAAGGAAAGTTTATCCCCAACAATATTTAAACTAATTAATAAACTTGACTTTACAAACAAGAATGTTTTTGTATTTTCTACTAGTGGAGTCGGACTAAGATTTTATAACAAGTCTTTAATCAAAGCTTTAAAGGCAAGAGGTGCAAAAGTACGAGGTGACTTTGCCTGTAAGGGAAGTTTTGTAGCAAAGGATTTTTCTGATAATAGGATTTTTGATATTATAGGAAGGCTTTCAATGGGACACCCTAATGATAAAGACTTAAAGAAGGCTAAGAAGTTTATGAGGAAACTATTGGAATCATTATAATGTGCTGATTAATTCAAATAGTAGGTGAAAAATGAAAGAAACGAATGATAAGGAATTAATGTTTAATGAGAGTTTAGAAAACTTAGTTGATAATTACGGCACTGCTAGTCAAGAGGGAATTAAGGCAAGTCTTTTGGAGTGTCAGAATATTTTCGAATTTGTGTCAAATAACCACCAAGTTGAAATTGCAAGAACCTTTCAGGTGGATATTAAACTTGTAAAAACCTTAATGAAGTTTATGCCATCGATTAAGGAGTCTATTGTTGAATATGAGGTTGTTTGTTGCCTAGGAAGTAGGTGTGCTTCAAATGGGTCTATGGAAGTAATCATGGCGGTTAAAGATACACTAGGCATTGGATTTAACGAGACTAGCAAGGATGGAAGGATACGTCTTATGAGTCGTAATTGCTTTAAGAAATGTGGTCAGGGACCTAATCTTACGGTTAATGGCGAGTTTTATCACAAGATGAATAAGCTTAAGGCTATAGATTTAATGAAAAGTATTCTTAATAAATAGTGATTTTAGTAATATATATAATAATAAGGAATGATAATTTATGTCAAAGGAATTTACATTTAGGAAAGCAAACCAAGCAAATCTTATGAAGATAAATCTACTGTTACCAAAGTTAGTGAAGGAATATGGGGATTCTCATCCTGAAATACTAGAAGTAAAAAAGGTGTTTGAAGGGATGAAGAAGAAAACCATGGCTGCAATGATAGGAAGGAAGGGGAATCCTGAACTTAGTCAGGAGTTTGCCTCCTTGCGTCAATTAACAACTAATTATACAGTACCTAAGGGTGTTAATGACAACTTTGAGGCTTTGTATAAAGCATTTGAAGAAGCAGATAGGGTTTATAAGACCCTATAGAGTGCTTTCAATTATTATACATTTGTCTTAAAACTGCCTAAGGGGCCCTAAGCGTATTGATATATTATCCTTTAAGTTATCTAAAGGGGTCAATATGAAACAGGCTAAAAAAGATAAAAGCAGGTTAGGATTTAATTTTATAATTATTGTACTATTGTTTGTTTCAAACATACAACATGCCCTTGCAGATGAAACTGAGAAGAATATTTTGATTATACATCAGTATGCTGAAAACTATCCATATCAAGTATTGTTTGATGAGGGCCTAGAGAATGTCTTCTCAGAATATACCAATTATAATATTAATTATGATTATGAACATCTAAAGATAGACCAGTTTCCAGATAATAAGGCTTATCTAGAAGCTACAGCTAAATATTTTCAGTTTAAAAGGGAAAATACTAATTTAGTACCAGATGTTATTATAACAACCGGTTTGGTTGATGAATTATTATGGGACTACAAAGATGATGTATTTGCTGATATCCCGATAATTAAGGTCCCCTTAAGAGAATGTACACCTATAGATTTAGGATCTTATATAAGTAAGGATGGAGTTACAAAACTTTGCATAGAAGAGAGTTTTGATAAAAACATCGAGTTAATTCTTAATACCCAAAAATCTATAAAGAAACTTTATGTTGTAATAGGCTCTTCTTATGATGAAATCCAAATATTAAAAGACATAAAGGATGCTAGTAAATCTTATGAAGACAAGTTAGATTTTGAGTTCTTAAATGACCTAAGTTATTCACAAATGTTAGCAAAAGTTAAGGGTGCTGATAAAGATAGCAGTGTCCTATTTGTTAGATGGTTTATAGACGTTAATGACCAGTCTTTTGTACCTAAGAAAGTGCTAGATAA
>JAAYRG010000038.1 GCA_012518885.1 Clostridiales bacterium
AATTAATAATCAACTTAACAACTTGAAATCCTTATTAAAATATACTTAATTATAGGGTGTCTTAAATCTAAAGACATCGTGATTATATCACTTTGCATATTCAATGTCAATATATATGAAAGATGCCAGTTAGGCGAACACTTACTAACTGGCATCTTTGTAGTTCTTTATTAAAATTTATAATACTAGGACTAATTACTTAGTTCCATAAATCCTATCGCCAGCATCACCTAGGCCAGGTAGGATATATCCGTTTTCATTTAATTTCTCGTCTAAGGCTCCAATGAAAATATCTACATCTGGATGCTCTTTTTGTAATCTTTCTACACCTTCAGGGGCAGCAACTATACATAAGAAGTTGATTTTACTGATTCCACGTTTTTTAAGGATATCAATTGCTGCACAAGCGGATCCACCAGTAGCTAGCATTGGGTCGACTAGGTAGAACTCTCTTTCCTGTGCATCAGGTGGTAACTTACAGAAGTATTCTACGGGTTCTAGGGTTTCTTCATCCCTATATAATCCGATATGACCAACCTTTGCGTTAGGAATAAGTTTTAAAATACCATCTGACATATGAAGACCAGCTCTAATTATTGGAGCTATACATAGCTTCTTGCCCTCAATTTCATAGGCAATAGTCTTTGCCAGTGGTGTTTCAATTTCTATTTCTGCAAGAGGTAACTCTCTTGTTGCCTCATAACATATTAACATTGCTACTTCACTAGTTAAAGCACGAAATTCCATAGTTGAGGTGTCTTTACGTCTCATGATTCCTAATTTGTGTTTTATTAGCGGATGATCCATAATGGTTATTTTAGACATTTTTTTCCTCCTAAAAGTTTTTAAAAAAATTTATTTACTATTATCCTATCCGCAATTATATCAAATAAAAAGACACTTTTAAAGAAGAATATAGGATTTTGTAAAATTTTATATTTTTAATATAAATAGGGGGAAAAACTGAGAATATTAAGTATAAATGATAAAAAACAAGAATAAAAAGAGGAGAAGCCTAGCAGGGGGGAGAGTATCTACTAGGCTTTGTTTTATGAAAAAAATTATCTTATTAGCTTTAGTTAATTCTTAGTTGCTATGATTAAATTATAGATTAGATATATGATTATTTTATGGATGATTTGTGAACATTTTGTTAATAATTCAATTTCTTATTTAAATTGACTTTTATTTGCAAAATTCACAATTATTAGAGAGATTACATTCTAGGAATAATCATATAATAAAATAAGGGTGTAATCATCAAAATTAATATTAATGTGACTAGCTAGAAGGTGATAAAATGGTTAGTGTATTTAGAAAATTAATTCAATACGAGTTTGGAAAGAGTTCATACCAAAAGTTTTCTTTGCTATCTAATAAATATTTTAAAAATAAGTATCTAAATGATAGTGGTAATAGAAAAAGTGAAGGTAAAGATGAACATTATAATATATGGTTAATACCTATTTATGAAGATATATTTAGTAGAGTTGTTGAGAAGGATAAAGAGTCAATAGAAAAAATGCGTGCTAGGTTATATAAAACAGTTGAAGAAGGCATTAAAATTAGGGAGAACTTTATTCCAGCTATGTTGTTTTTTATTTCAACTACAATCTTAGTATTCATCCAAAATCCTTTAAACATCATCACATGGATAGGCATCTTATTAATGTCTGTATGTTTTCTATATAAGACAGCTGAATATCTTATAAATAAGTATTGTGTTATAGATAAAAAAATCATAATGATTTATAAGCTTGTATTAGATACTATATACCTACTTGAAGAACTAGAAGAAATTAAGTAAATCAGTAATAGTAAAAGCTCTATTTTTATATATTTATAATGAGTTAATTATATTTGGTGTTTTTATGGAATGTAAAATAAGTAAGGCTGATATTAGTTTGTTTTTAAAAACAGGTATCTTTGTTCTTTCGTTTATAGCTATACTTTTTTCGACAGTAAAATATATTCCAAAAGCAATCACTGTGTCTAATCACACAAATTCGAAAAAGTTCCCAATCTGCAGTGTAGAAACAAGTGAGGCTAAAGTTGCTTTGACATTTGATATAGATAGTAGTGGTAAGGACCTAGACCTTATTTTAGACATTCTAAGTAAAAATAATGTTAAGGCAACTTTTTTTGTTACGGGTAAATGGATAGAAAGTAATCGGGATGGTATTATAAGAATAGTAAGTAGCGGCCACGATATAGGTAACCATAGTTATAGCCATAAGAATATGGACTTATTAGATGAAGAGGAATGTATGAAAGAAATCTTATATGTCCATAATCTTGTAAAGGATATTACCAATGTTGAAATGAAACTTTTTCGGCCACCTTATGGAGATTTTAACAACACAATTATACATATTGCGAAAGATTTAGGATATGAAACTATAAGGTGGGATATAGATTCTATGGATTGGAAAGATTATGGTATTCGTGATCTCATAAATCAGACAGCAAATAATAAGGACCTTAGAAATGGTTCAATAATAGTGTTTAAGCTTGGAACTAAATACACAGCAGAGGCATTAGATGAAGTAATAGAAAGCCTTAAGGATAAGGGCTATAATTTAGTAGGGGTAAATGACCTAATCTATCCTAATGATTACATAATAGACGTAACTGGAAGACAATATAGGAAGTAAATGACAAACAAGAAATGGGAGTAATCTTTGGAAGGATTATAAGATTGCTCCCAAATTTATAAGCAATTTACATGGTACTTAATTAATAGTATAATAGGAATATTAAGACAAGAAGGGTGGTGCAGGCTAAGTATAATTGTCTACAATTAACTTAGTAAGTTTATGAAGTTTACAAAAATGCATGGTATAGGAAATGACTATGTTTATATTAATGCCATTACAGAAAAGATTGATGATGGCTCAGAATTAGCATTAAAATTAAGTAATCGAAATTATGGAATTGGTTCAGATGGATTAATTCTAATAAAATCTTCAGATAAAGCCGATTTTTATATGGACATGTATAATGCAGATGGTTCTAGGGGTAAGATGTGCGGTAATGGAATCCGTTGTGTTGGTAAATTTGTCTATGATAAGGGTCTTACAAACAAAGATAGAATCAAGGTAGAAACAGGTTCTGGTATAAAGGACCTTAGATTACATATTGAAGATGGCAAGGTTACTAGCGTAACAGTGGATATGGGACAAGCAATTACAGACCCTACTAAAATCCCAGTTATAAGTAATGAAAATGAAATCATTGCTATGCCTATTGAAATAGGTGGAAAAAAGTATGAAATGACTTGCGTTTCTTTTGGAAATCCTCATGCAGTTGTATTTGTTGATGATACTAAGGAGTTAAACTTAGAAGAAATCGGCCCCCTATTTGAACACCATGATATGTTCCCTGATAGGGTAAATACAGAGTTTGTTCAAATAGTGGATAGGAATAGAATTATTATGAGAGTGTGGGAGCGAGGCTCAGGTGAGACTCTTGCTTGTGGAACAGGGGCTTGTGCTAGTGTATATGCTTCTATTCGTAATGGATATACAGATAATAAGGTAACAGTTGAATTATTAGGTGGAGAATTAGTAATAGAATACGATGAAAAGACTAATAGGGTCTTTATGACAGGACCAGCTGTAACAGTCTTTGAGGGAGAGTTAGATTTATCCCTATTTGCTTAGTAAGCTTATCTTAAATTTTGGATGTACTAGAAAGGATGATACTGTGATTTTTCCGGAATTTCTAAAGAAAGGCGATGTGGTTGGAATTACAGCCCCATCAGATGGTAATGATAAAGAGACTGATTTTGTAAGGTTAGATAATGGGATTAGACAGTTAGGAGAAAAGGGATACAAGGTCATAGAAACCAAACATGTAAGAACTAGTGATAAGGGACGAAGCACTGATGCTAAAACAAGGGCGAGTGAATTCATGGAGCTTATAACGAATGATAAGGTTAAGGCTATTTTTTCTGCATCAGGTGGCGACTACCTACTAGAGATACTACCTTATTTAGATTTTGATATAATTAAGCAAAATCCTAAGTGGTTTCAAGGTTACTCAGATAATACTGGCCTAGTTCATACAATAACTACTTTATGTGATATAGCAACTATATACTGTAATAATTTCAATGATTTTGGAATGGCTGTATGGCATAAGTCTGTAGAGAATAATCTTAGTATTTTAGAAGGTAAGCATCTTATCCAAGAAAGTTTTGATAAGTACCAAGATGGTTTCTATGATAGGGTTACAGGCTTAGAAGAATATGTGCTTACTAAGCCAGTAAAGTGGCGAAGTATTAATACAGACCAAGAAGTGGCCTTAGAGGGAAGAACAATAGGTGGTTGTTTGGATGTCTTAATAGCACTAGTTGGAACTAGGTTTGATAATACAAGATCCTATATTGAAAAGTACAAGGATGATGGAATCATATGGTATTTAGAGAGTTTTAATTTACCAGCACCAGCCCTAACCCTAGCCCTATTGCAACTTCGTGAAGCAGGCTGGTTTAAATATACTAGGGGCTTTGTATTTGGTAGGCCAACATTTTATGATGATAGTATAGATAGTACATATGAGGAA
>JAAYRG010000226.1 GCA_012518885.1 Clostridiales bacterium
ATGATTACAGACAGAGCAATAATAATCATAACTACAAATAAAGCAAACATTCCATTACCAAGTATTTGAAATGCGGTTATTAAATCTTTACTCATATGAATCTCCTTTCAAGAAAGCCACTTACTTATTAACTAGATTAATCCACTTACAAGGCTTATTATTATACCACCAGCAACAGCTGATGCAATTTGGCCAGATACGTTGGAACCAGCAGCATGCATTAAAATATGGTTAGTAGGGTCTTCTTCAATTGCCATTTTTTGAACAACTCTAGATGACATTGGGAAGGCTGATATACCTGCAGCTCCAACCATTGGATTTATCTTCTCCTTACGGAATAAGTTAATAAATTTAGCAAATAAAACTCCACCAATAGTATCGAAAACAAATGCAAATAGGCCTAATAACATAATTAGGATTGTCTCTTTAGTTACAAAGGCTTCTGCCTTCATACTAAAGGATATTGTAAGACCAAGTAATAATGTTATTGAGTTAGCAAATGAATTCTGTGCAGTTTCTGAAAGGCTATTAAGTACACCACATTCACGAATAATATTACCAAACATTAAGAATCCGACTAATGATACGGACATTGGTGCTATAAAACCTGCAACAAAGGTTACCACAACAGGGAAAATAAGTCTTGTTCTTTTGGAAACGCTCTTTGGGTTATAAGTCATACGAATACGACGCTCATTCTTAGTAGTAACTAGTCTTATAGCAGCTGGTTGAATTATAGGAACTAGTGCCATATAGGAATAAGCGGCTACTGCTATTTGTCCCATATATTTTGAACGTAAAACCTGGGATACTAATATAGATGTAGGACCATCTGCAGCCCCAATCATACCTATAGATGCGGCATCTTTTAAATCAAAGCCAAGTAGTATAGCAAATACAATAGTTATAAATATTCCGAATTGAGCTGCAGCTCCAAATAGGAACATTATAGGGTTAGAAAGTAGGGGTCCAAAGTCTATCATGGCTCCTATTCCTATGAATAATAGTATAGGAAGTGCTTCTGATGCTTCAATACCTACTTCAAATAACCATTCGATAACTCCCTGTGCCTCTCCGATTCCCTCCATAGTTTGGTTAAGAACACCACTATTTGGTAAATTTACAAGGATTGCTCCTAGGCCCATTCCAACTAATAAAGAAGGCTCCATGTCTTTATTAATTGCCAAGTAAATTAGTAATGCTCCAATAACATACATAACTAGTTGTTGCCATGTGACTGATGCAATCCCCTCAATTAAAAAGTGCATAAACAAGAACTCCTTTCGGTAATAAATTATGTAATTTTATATAAGCCTCTAAAGATAGTAAAAAATCTTTAGTGAGGTTACTAAAGATAAAAAAGATAATAATAATAGATAATAAAAACGATTTTTCAACAATAACAAACAATAGATTAGCATACAGACAAGTCAGTGTCAATTCTATTTTATGTCATTTTAAACAAAATTACAATTGACAAATCTACTAATTATAATAGAAAGAACATAATTAAACCATTTGTCGAAAGCAATTTAATGCTTTATTTTATAAAAATACTATTATTTAGGGTTATATGTGTTATATTAAAGATAATAATAGGCTTTTTTTCAGACCAAGAAATTTACTAGATTATAAAGAAGTTGTAATTATTACAAGCAAAGGAGTGGTGTATTATGAGTATAGAATGTGAACATCATAATTGTCATGGGGATAGTCATGGCAACCATAATGTGAAATCATGTGTTTCTATAGTACCTATCTTTAATCATTTGGCAGAAGAAGAGATGAGAGAGATTATGCTAAAAATTAGGCATAGAACTTATAAAAAGGGAGAACTTGTTTACATGCCAGGAGAGAAATCTGATACTCTCTACATTGTTAATAGAGGTAGGTTAAAACTATATCGTATATCAGAATCAGGCAAAGAACAAGTTATAGGCTTTTTAAATCCTGGAGAATTCACTGGAGAACTGTCCTTATTTAGAGAGGGGTATTATGAACGATTTGCTGAGGCAACTATGGATACACAGCTTTGCACATTAAGTAGGGAAGATCTTAATGAGTTTCTATTAAGGTACCCATCTATATCTTTAAAGTTACTAGCTGAACTTTCAAACAGGGTCGAAGAATCAGAGAGGCAAAGAACTAGATATGCTACTGAAAGGGTAGAAACAAGAATTGCACTTTTTATAGCGGAGAGTTTAGGGAATGATGGTTCCGACTTAGTTGAACTTCAAATGTCTAAGAAAGATTTAGCGTCCTATTTAGGAACAACCCCAGAAACAATTAGTAGAAAGTTCGCTGAATTAGAAGAGGATGGATATATTGAAAGAGTATCTAATAAAAGTATAAAAGTGTTGGATTTAGATGGTTTATTAATGGTTTAGAACTAGGTATTAATATGAGGCAGTTATGTGTTACTAGCATGGTTTTAACTAAAATTTCGGCTAAATAGACCACTAATCTAGGCCGTAAAAACTTGAAAATTATTACTCTATGGTGATAGAAGTCGAATACTTAAAAATAGCATAGTAATTTGTCGAACGAATTTTCTTTTTATTATCATGATATTATGTTATAATCAAAAAAACACAATATATAGACAAAATGTTACAGAAGATACAATATCTATGATAAGGGTAGTAATAACAGTTATCTTTTAACAATTAGTAGGTTAGTAAATATCACAGAAAGGATTGCCTATGATGAATGATATACAATTAGCATTAAACCGTGAATTATTAAAAGTAGATATTATACGTTTACAAATTGAGATCCTTGTAGAAGGTGGAATGTCACTTAGTTCTCCGAGGTTAATAGAATTAAATAATGAAATTGACAAGTGCTCTCTTAGGGCAACTAAAATTCAAGAAGGCCTTAGAAAAAATCAAGAAAAAAGGCTAATATTTAAGCTAACTGTATAATAGGACAAGCAACTAGCTGTGCTAAATACTCAATGCTATTGTCAATCTACATAATGATTAGGATATAAAATTAAGGTTAGACTATACTAAAGATAAAAGTATATTATATATGAGTTTATTAAAGGTTAATACTTCAAATAATAGATTGACAAGGAAATGTATGAATGATACAATTTCTACAAATGAGGGAGTAATAGGCGACATATGTATATATGTCGTGGTAGGTCAACAGCACCGGCTTTATGCCTGGCCTATCTTAAAATATGAGACTCATGTATGGTATATACTATACTTGGGTCATTTTTTTTTACTGTATATACCATACTCAATAGCTAATTAATTTTTATATTATAGGAGGGCTAAATGAGAGAATACTTACAACCTAGTAATCAAGTGTTGGAAGATTTAGAAACAAGTGAGAAAGGATTAAGTAAAAGTGAAGCTAGCCTAAGGCTAGAGAAAAATGGTAAGAACAAACTTAAAGAAGCAGAAAAAGTATCCCTTTTAACCAGGTTTATGAACCAATTAAAAGACCCAATGGTAATTATACTAATTGTGGCAGCTATGATTTCTGCAGTAACTGCTATATATTCTAACGAATCATTTGCAGACGTTATTATAATACTTGCTGTAGTTATAATTAATGCAGTGCTTGGTGTATACCAAGAAAGTAAGGCTGAGAAGGCGATTGAAGCGTTACAACAGATGACAGCAGCTACAACTAAGGTAATTCGTGACGGTAAACAACAAGAAGTAAAAAGTGAAGACCTAGTAGTAGGTGACATTATAGTACTAGAAGCGGGAGACTCAATCCCTGCAGATGCTAGAATCTTAACATGCGCAAGTATGAAGGTAGAAGAATCTGCCTTAACAGGAGAGAGTGTACCAGTTGATAAGTCAAGCAATGTTTTAGAACTTAATGATGCTAAGGACATAGCACTCGGTGACCGTAGAAACATGGTATATATGGGAACAACTTTAGTTTATGGACACGGAACTGCTGTTATAACAGCAACAGGTATGGACACTGAGATGGGTAAGATTGCGGATGCAATTACTCAAGCAAAGGAACAACAAACACCACTTCAAATTAAACTTAACGAGTTAAGTAAGGTACTAAGTTGGCTAGTTCTAGGAATCAGTGTGTTTATATTCTTATTGAGCGTATATAGATTATATCCTAACATTACAGGAGATGGCATTTTAGGTACATTTATGCTTGCTGTATCTCTAGCTGTTGCAGCAATTCCTGAAGGACTTGCAGCGGTAGTTACTATTGTATTATCAATAGGTGTAACAAAAATGTCTAACAGAAATGCAGTTATTAGAAAACTAACTGCTGTAGAGACATTAGGAAGTACAAGTGTTATATGTTCTGACAAAACAGGAACTTTAACACAAAACAAAATGACCGTAGTTGATTATTTTGGTAAAGATGAGAAGTTACTTGCAACAACTATGGCCCTATGTAATGATGCTCGTTTAAATGATGAGAATGAGGCAGAAGGTGAGCCTACTGAGGCTGCACTTGTAAATTATGCTTATAAATTAAATCTACCTAAGGGTGAACTAGAGGAGAAGTTACCTCGTGTTGCTGAAGCTCCATTTGATTCAGGTAGAAAACTTATGTCTACTGTACACAAGATTGGTGATAATGAGTATGTTCAATATACCAAGGGTGCACCAGATGTGTTAGTAGGACTATGTACTACTTACTGGGATGGAACTAGTAAACAACCTCTTACTGATGAAGTAAGGAACGAAATAACAACTGCTAATAAGAATTTAGCTAGCCAAGCTCTTCGTGTACTTGCAGCAGCTACAAGAAGTTGGGATGAACTTCCACAAGATGCTAGTCCAGCGAACTTAGAAAAAGACTTATGTTTTGTTGGTTTAGCAGGTATGATAGACCCTGTTCGTCCTGAAGTAAAACCAGCTATAGATGAATGTAAAGCTGCAGGAGTTCGTGCAGTAATGATAACTGGTGACCATAAGGATACAGCAGTTGCTATAGCAAAACAACTTGGAATTATTGAAGATGAGTCTGAAGCAATTACTGGCCAAGACTTAAATGAAATAAGTGATGAACAATTAGCAAATGAAATAGAGAAATATTCTGTATATGCACGTGTACAACCTGAACACAAGGTACGTATTGTTGATGCTTGGCAGAAAAAGAACAAGATTGTTGCTATGACTGGTGATGGTGTTAATGATGCTCCATCAATAAAGACAGCTAATATAGGTATAGGTATGGGTATAACAGGTACTGACGTTACTAAGAATGTAGCTGATATGGTACTTGCTGATGATAACTTTGCTACTATCGTAGCAGCTGTTGAAGAAGGACGCCGTATATATGATAATATTAGAAAAACAATCCAGTTCCTTCTAGCATCTAATCTTTCAGAAGTATTATCAATTCTTGCTGCTACTTTATTAGGATTTACAATTTTAAGGCCAACACATTTATTATGGATAAACCTAATTACCGATACTATTCCAGCTATTGCTCTTGGAATGGAAGAAGGTGAAGAGGATGCAATGAAACAACCACCTAGAGATGCAAAAGAGGGTGTTTTTGCAAGAGGTCTTGGATTTGACGTAGTTTGGCAAGGTATTATGGTTACTGTACTAACAGTTGCTGCATATTTTATTGGACATTACATCGAATCAGGAGTTTGGGAGATTGCCCAAAGTGAAGACGGAATAACAATGGCATTTTTAACACTATCTATGTCAGAGATGTTCCACTCACTTAATATGAGAAGTAGAAGACATTCAATATTTACACTTAAGAAGCAGAACAAGTACTTATTTGGAGCTGTAATTGCTTCCTTTGTACTAACTGTAGTAGTTATATATGTACCATTCTTAAGTAATGCATTCCAATTCCAACCAATCTCAATGCTTGAGTTTGTAATAGCAATTGGTCTTGGTGCACTAGTTATTCCAATTGTAGAGATTATCAAGTTCTTCCAAAGACAATATGATAAGTCTAAAGGAATATATAACTAATTAAATAAATTACTAAAGAAAAAGTCTCATGATTAAATCATGAGACTTTTTTTTACTGGGCTACAAGGATTCGAACCTTGAAATGCTGGAGTCAGAGTCCAGTGCCTTACCGTTTGGCGATAGCCCATCGTTAAATTTGAACAAGTAATATTATAACAAAAAAAGTTAATGATTTCAAGATATTATCCTATTGTCGTCGATTAAATTTTACTTAATTGACGAAGTTTGTAAAATCTGTTATATTCAAGTTAAGATTAGGTCTAGTAGGTACTCTAAAATAAAAAATGTTAGGAGAAAAAAATGTCCCTTGCTGCTATCGTCTTTGAACAGGTATTAGTAATATTAGTAATTATAGTAATAGGAATGCTTTGCTACAAAATCAAGCTAATAGATGAAGTTACAAGTACAAAATTAAATAATATTCTATTATCCTTAGTATTACCCATTGTAATTATAGTTTCTTATCAAAGAGAATTTAGTATAGAGTTATTTAATGGACTTTTAATCTCTTTTTTACTAGCCCTTATAACCCATATTTTCAGTATTCTATTATCTATTTTTCTTTTTAGAAAGAAAAAGGGGATAATATTTAAGGAAGCTAAGAGCAAATCATATAAAGTTATTGAAAACGAAGAGTATGCTGTTGAAAGATATTCTATTATCTATTCTAATAGTGCCTTTATGGGTATTCCATTAATTAATGGAATATTTGGTAGTGAGGGAGTATTTTATGCAACAGCTTACATAACTATATGGAATATATTTACTTGGACCCATGGTGCTATTCTTATGGATAAGGATGATAGTAATAGGATTGACTTAAAAAGTCTAATAATTAAATTAAAATCACCAACAATTATAGCTATTATAATAGGTCTAATTCTATTTTTACTTCAGATTAAGCTGCCAAAGACTGTACTTACGGCCTTTGAATATATATCTAACCTAAATACACCCTTTGCTATGATTATAGCAGGTGTAACCATAGGTCAAACCAGTTTATTAAAGACTATTAAGAAGTTTAGGATCTATATAATAGCCTTTATAAGGCTACTCCTAATACCACTTGTTTTACTGCTAGTATATAGCCTTTTCCCCATTAATGAAATTGTACTTCTTACTAGTATTGTACTAGCAGCATGTCCTACAGCAACTATGGTTATTTTGCTTTCTATAAGATATAAACAAAACTCTATATATGCTTCTGAAGTGTTTGCTATTACTACTATCTTAAGTAGTATATCATTACCACTTATTATAAAAATAGCAGAGATGATTATTGTATAAGATTAATAAGTATAAAAAGGCCCTTTTACCTAGCTAATTACTAGTAGGTAAAAGGGCCTTATTCTTATAGTTTAAAACAGGTTAGAATTACTCGTCTGCAGCCATTTTGGCTAATTTAGTATATTTTTCTTTAGCTGATTTTTCAGCATATGCAAATAATTCTTCTGCTCTTTCAGGATTACTACGTAATAATCTCTTATAACGGTTTTCGCTCATAATGAACTCTCTGTAATCCATCTTTGGTTCCTTAGAGTCTAATTGGAAAGGATTCTTTCCTTCAAGTGATAATCTAGGGTCAAAGCGGAATAAGTGCCAGTATCCAGACTCAACTACAGCTTTTTCTTGAGTTTGAGCATGTTTCATTCCACTTATAATTCCGTGGTTAATACATGGTGCATAAGCAATAACTATAGATGGACCTGGATAAGCTTCAGCTTCAACTAAAGCCTTAACAGCTTGATTATAGTCAGCACCTTGAGAAATTTGTGCTACATAAACATAGCCGTAACTCATAGCAATTGCTGCTAAGTCTTTCTTCTTAGTTTCTTTACCAGCAGCTGCAAATTGTGCTATAGCACCTGTTGGAGTTGACTTAGAAGATTGTCCACCAGTATTTGAGTATACTTCAGTATCGAATACAAGGATGTTAACGTCTTCACCACTTGCTAGTACGTGGTCAAGTCCACCAAATCCGATATCATAAGCCCATCCGTCACCACCAAAGATCCATTGTGATTTCTTAGCTAGGAAGTTTTTGTTTGCTAAGATGTTTTGTCTATGTTTGTTATCACAATCTGCTTTGCAGTTTTCAAGTGCTGCAACTAATTCTCTAGCAGCTGGACCATTTAAAGTACTTGAATCTTTTGTTTCTAAGAATTTCTCGCATGCTGCTTTGATTTCTTCGTTTTCTACTGTTTCGACTAAAGCTTCAACATCTTTAATTAGACGTCCTCTAAGTGCTTTTTGAGCTAGTGCCATACCGTATCCGAACTCAGCATTATCTTCGAATAGAGAGTTTTGCCAAGCTGGTCCACGACCATCTTTGTCTACTGTGTATGGAGTAGATGGTGCAGAAGCTCCCCAAATTGAAGAACATCCAGTAGCATTAGCGATATACATTCTATCTCCAAATAGTTGAGTAACTAACTTAGCATATGGTGTTTCACCACAACCTGCACAAGCGCCAGAGAACTCAAGTAATGGTTTCTTGAATTGACTTCCTTTAACAGTTGTTTCTTTGAACTTAGCAGTAACAGCTTCGTCAACTTCTAGTTCAACACCATAATCAAATAATTTTTGAGCTTCTAATTGAGTTTCCATAGGTTGTAATGTTAATGCCTTGTTACCCTTCTTACCAGGACATACATTTACACAAGAACCACAACCTTGACAATCTGCTGGTGATATAGCGATTGCAAACTCGTATTCTTTTAGTCCGTTCATTGGTAATGTAACGCTACCTTCAGGAACATTAGCCTTTTGGTCTGCGTTCATTGCAAGTGGACGGATTGAAGCATGAGGACAAACATATGAACAGAAGTTACATTGGATACAGTTTTCTGAATTCCAGGAAGCAACTTCAACTGCTAGTCCACGTTTTTCGAAAGCTGCAGTACCATTTGGTACAGTTCCATCTACATAGTCAACAAATGCTGAAACAGGTAGGTCATAACCTTCTGTAGCATTAACTGGAGTAGCTATGTTGTTAACAAAGTCTACTACATCTTGTCTATTGCCTGAAACATTGTGAGCTAGAACTTTTTCTTCAGCATTAGCCCATTCTGCAGGAACTTTAATTTCCACAACATCTTGAACACCGCGATCAATAGCATCATGGTTCATCTTAACAATAGCTTCACCCTTGCTACCATAAGAAGCAGTTGCAGCGTCCTTCATGTATTTAACTGCATCTTCTACAGGAATAACTCCTGATAATTTAAAGAAAGCAGCTTGTAAAACTGTATTGATACGAGTACCAAGACCGATTTCTTTACCAATCTTGAAACCGTCAATTACATAGAATTTAATGTTGTTCTTAGCCATATATGACTTAACTTGTCCTGGAAGATGAGCTTCGATTTCATCCATGTTCCAGTTGCAGTTTAGTAGGAAGGTACCACCCTCAACTAAATCTTGAACCATGTTGTAGATATTTAGGTAAGCTGGATTGTGACAAGCAACAAAGTTAGCTTTATCAACAAGGTATGTAGATTTAATTGGTTGATGACCAAAACGTAAGTGAGATACTGTACGTCCACCAGACTTCTTGGAGTCATAGTCAAAATATGCTTGAGCATACATGTCTGTATGGTCACCAATAATTTTGATGGAGTTTTTGTTTGCACCAACAGTACCGTCTGAACCAAGACCCCAGAACTTACAGCTTATTGTTCCTTCAGGAATTGTGTTAGGGTCTTCTTTTATTTCTAATGAAAGATTAGTTACATCGTCAACAATACCGATTGTAAATCTTTGCTTTTCTTCGTTTTTAAATACGGCAATAATTTGGCCAGGAGTTGTATTCTTGGAAGCTAGACCATAGCGACCAGTAAATACAGGAATATTCTCAAACTTGCTACCCTTTAATGCTGCTACAACATCTAGGTATAATGGTTCTCCAACTGAACCTGGTTCTTTAGTTCTGTCTAACACACTGATTTTCTTAACAGTATCAGGTATAGCATTAATGAAGTGTTCAGTACTAAATGGTCTGTAAAGTCTTACTTTAACTAAACCATATTTTCCACCTTGAGCATTTAGGTAGTCGATTGTTTCTTCTATAGTATCATTAACAGAACCCATAGCTACAATAATGTGTTCAGCATCTTCTGCACCATAGTAGTTAAATAACTTATAGTTAGTACCAATCTTTTCATTAACTTTATTCATGTATTCTTCAACGATACCAGGAACAGCATCATAATATGGATTACTTGCTTCTCTTGCTTGGAAGAAAATATCTGGGTTTTGAGCAGTACCACGAGTTACAGGATGTTCTGGATTTAATGCACGGTTACGGAAGTCATTAACTGCATCCATATCCACTAATTCAGCTAAGTCCTCATAATCCCAAACTTCGATTTTTTGAAGCTCGTGGGAAGTTCTAAATCCATCGAAGAAATGAATAAAAGGAACACGTCCTTTAATAGCTGCTAAGTGAGCTACTGCACCTAAATCCATAACCTCTTGAGGGTTAGTTGAACCAAGGATTGCATAACCTGTTTGACGTGCTGCATAAATATCAGAGTGGTCTCCGAAAATAGAAAGAGCATGACTCGCAATAGCACGTGCAGAAACGTGAATAACTGAAGGTAGTAATTCACCTGCCATTTTGTACATATTAGGAATCATAAGTAGAAGACCCTGTGATGCTGTATATGTAGTAGTTAGAGCACCTGCTGCTAATGAGCCATGAACTGCTCCTGCTGCACCAGCTTCAGATTGCATTTCTGACACGTAAACCTCGTCACCAAAGATATTCTTACGGCCACTTGCAGACCAAGCGTCTACATGTTCAGCCATATCTGATGATGGGGTGATAGGATAGATTGCCGCAACTTCTGTAAAAGCATAAGAAACGTGAGCTGCTGCGTTATTTCCATCCATGGTTTTCATTTTTCTTGCCATGATAAAATATTCCTCCTTAAGTATTGTGCGTGATGATTTAGACATCATCAATGGGCACAAAAATAAATTTTCTGCCCAAAAGTTACTTGATATTATATTAAATTTTAATTAATATCTACTATATAAGATTATCATTATTCTGCCAAATAGTAAAGAGTTAATGAGTAAATAATTTAAAGAATGTGAAAAAACTATCAAAATAAAAAAAGTATACAATAATTAAAAAAATAAGAATAAAATTAGGTTTTACTTGATAAGATATACAACAGCCATAATATTATTTATTGCTAGAGTAAAATCTTGACAAGGATTTAGTGATAGTCTATAATGTCTTGAATATATAATAAATAGAAAATAAAGCATAATAGAATTGCTATAATTAGATATAAAACGGAGGAAAGGTGTTTATAAGATGAATACTAATAAAAAGGAAGTAATCACTTGTGAAGGACTATACAAGTTCGAAAGTGAATTGAATGATTTAAAAGTAAATAAAAGAAGAGAAATCGCAGAGAAGATTAAGGAAGCTAGAGAACAAGGGGACCTATCAGAGAATGCTGAGTATGATGCAGCTAAGGATGAACAAAGAGACATTGAAGCAAGAATTGTCGAACTTGAAAGTTTCCTTAAGAACGTAGAAGTAATTTATGAAGAAGACGTTGATACAGATAAGATTGGCGTTGGTAACAAGGTAAAGTTATATGACATTGACTTTGATGAAGAAGTAGACTATATGATTGTTGGAACAAGTGAAGTAGATATTGACGCAGGAAAGATTTCTCCTATATCACCTGTAGGAAAGGCCTTAATGGGGGCTAAAGTAGGCGATATAGTAGATGTAGAAACTCATGCAGGAACTTTCAAATACGAGGTACTTGATATAAGTGTCGGAATTACTAATATTAGTAAGTAAATTTAGATGTAACTAAAGATATTTTGAACTAAGTTAAGCTGAAAGGAAGAATATAGTGGCTGAAGAAAGAGATATTAATGAACTAATACAGGTAAAGATAGACAAACTAGATGAACTTAAGAAAAGTGGGAAAGACCCATTTCAAATAATGAAATATGATGTAACACATCACTCTAGAGATATATTTGACAGCTATGATGAACTAGAAGGAACTGAAGTAAGTGTAGCTGGAAGAATAATGGCAAAAAGAGTTATGGGCAAGGCTTCCTTTTGTACTATACAAGATTTAAAGGGTAATATTCAATCTTATGTTAGACGAGATGATATTGGACAAGAATCATATGCTGATTTCAAAAAGTTTGACCTTGGAGATATTATAGGAATTAAAGGAACTGTTTTTAAAACTAAAACAGGTGAAATATCAGTAAAAGCAAGTGAAATAACTCTTCTTTCAAAGTGTATACAAGTTTTACCTGAGAAGTTTCATGGTTTAAAAGATACAGATATAAGATACCGTCAAAGATATGTAGACTTAATAATGAATCCAGAGGTAAAAGAAACCTTTATAAAAAGGTCACAAATTATTAGAGAAGTACGAAATTATTTAGATGGCCTAGGGTTTATGGAAGTAGAGACTCCTGTTTTAGTAGACAATGCAGGAGGAGCTGCAGCAAAGCCATTCCTTACACATCACAATGCCCTGCATCAAGACCTAAAGCTTCGTATATCTCTTGAACTATATTTAAAGAGACTTATTGTAGGTGGATTAGAAAAAGTTTATGAAATAGGACGAGTATTTAGAAATGAAGGTCTTTCTACACGTCACAATCCAGAATTTACTTTATTAGAATTATACCAAGCATATACAGACTATCATGGTATGATGGATCTAGTAGAGAATTTAATAAGAACAGTTGCAGGTAAAGTACTTGGAACTGAAGTAATTACTTATGATGGAGTTGAAATTGACCTTTCAAAACCATTTGAAAGGATTACTATGGTTGATGCTGTTAAGAAGTATGCTAACGTGGAATTCACAGACGAGATGACAGATGATGAAGCTAAAGCACTAGCAGATGAACATAAGATAGAATATGAAAAGATTCATAAAAAAGGAGATATCCTTAACCTATTCTTCGAGAAATATGTAGAGGAGAATTTAGTACAACCTACATTTGTTCTTGATTATCCAATAGAAATATCTCCACTAGCAAGTAAGAAACCTTCAAATCCAAACTATACTGAAAGATTTGAATTATTTATTACAAGAAGAGAAATGGCGAATGCATTCTCAGAATTAAATGACCCTATTGATCAAAGGGAAAGATTTAAGCATCAAGAGGCATTACTTGCAGCTGGTGATGAAGAAGCAAATACTACAGATGATGACTTTATTAATGCTCTAGACTATGGTATGCCACCAACAGGTGGAATAGGAATAGGAATAGACCGTCTTGTTATGCTACTAACAGACTCTTCATCAATACGTGATGTTCTTCTATTCCCTACAATGAAGAGTTTTGATAAGTAAAAACCCAGTATTTATGCGGGTTTGCGGGCTTTCAAAAGTACCTAGGTACAACGCTTACTACAACAAATTCGTAACGAGATATGAAGAAATATGGTCTCAACTGACGAATAGAGTCTAAATTCAATAGGATAAAAAAGAAGTAAAATGAAGGACTTTCCTTTAGAGAAATCTAAGGGAAGGTCCTTTTTTTACGTTTCTGTATGCGATATGGAACAGTAAGCGAATAAAGAAAGGAGGCAAGCTCGAATGAGAAACACAGCGTTAAGTGCAGCTCATATGGTCATTTATCCAGAAGGTTTGGGAGGTGGCGACATGGTTAAAGTGAGATTGCAGGGAACCAAAGAGGATATGGAGTGGTTAGAGAAGCAGATGGAACAAATTCCAAATGTACAAATCACAGAATCCTCAGAGTTATTTAGCAACAAGGGAACCAACAAGTATTTCCGTAAGTATTTAGAAATTGAGAAAACAGCAACAGTAAAAGAGTAGAGAAAAGGAGATTAAACCATATGAGTAAAGTTATTATTTGTGCAAATCAGAAAGGTGGCGTAGCAAAGACCACCACAACATTAAATTTAGGAATTGGACTTGCCAGATTAGGCAAGAAAGTATTGTTGATAGACAACGATCCTCAGGGGTCACTCACTGAGGCGTTAGGATATCAAGAACCGGACAGATTAGAGACAACCATGGCTCAGATTATGGAATGGGTATTGAACGAAGAGGATTTCGATTTGGAAGCAGGAATTCTTCATCATGAAGAGGGAGTAGACCTTATGCCTGCAAATATTGAATTGTCCGGTGTAGAAACTTCCCTTATTGGGATTATGAGCAGTGAAACAGTATTAAAGGATTATATCGCATTGATTGGTGCGAAGTATGATTATATCCTCATTGACTGCTCACCAAACTTAGGTCAGCTTACATTAAATGCACTTGTAGCGGCAGATGAGGTTATTATCCCGGTACAAGCCGCATATTTGCCGATTAAGGGCTTAGAACAGCTCTTAAAGACAATTAGTAGGGTAAAACGTAAGATGAATCCTAAATTGCATATTATGGGCATTTTATTGAAAATGGTGGACTACAGAACCAATTACGCAAGTGAGATTACAGATGTTTTATATAGTGTGTACGGTTCAAGCATCCATATCTTTGATACGTCAATTCCGATGTCAGTTAGGGCGGCAGAGACTCCTGCAATGGGTGTGAGTATTTATAAGCATGATGCAAAAGGAAAGGTAGCTGCGGCATATGAAGCATTGACAGAGGAGGTGGCGAATAATGGCTAAAAGAAATTTGGGAGAGAAAATTAAGTTATCGACTTATGATGAAATGTTTGGAACGGACACTTTTGGTCACGATGACCAAAAGTCGGAGGGGCAGATTATCAATGTCCCTCTGAGTGAACTGTATACATTTAAGAATCATCCGTTTAAGGTTTTGGATGATGAAAAGATGGAAGAAACCGTTGAAAGTGTAAAAGCCCATGGTGTATTAGTGCCGGGTATTGCAAGACCAAGAAAAGGCGGTGGGTACGAGATTATTTCCGGCCATCGTAGAAGACGTGCTTCGGAGATTGCAGGAAAGACGGAAATGCCTTTTATGGTTCGTGAATATACGGATGATGAAGCAACTATTATCATGGTAGATTCAAACATTCAGCGTGAGGATATTTCCATCAGTGAGAAAGCAAAAGCATACAGCATGAAATATGAGGCTATGAAGCATCAGGGAGCCGCAGGAGGAATCAGTTTGGAGAAGATGAGTGAGGAATCCGGCGAGAGCAGAAAGACTATTCAGCGATATATCTGTTTGGCACGATTAAGTGATGAACTGCTTGAACTTGTAGACAATAAGAAACTTGGTGTTATGCAAGGTCTGGAAATTTCATATTTGGATGAAACTCAGCAGAGTATCGTGTACAAGGTTATAGAAGAACTTGGATGCGTAATTAGCGTTGAGCAGGCTTCACGTATTAGAGAAGCGGATAAAAAGGGTTACTTAAACGAGGCGTATATCAAAGATATGCTTACCTACGTTAAGCAACCAGTGCGTAAGGTGGTATTCAATCAGAAAAAATTGGATTCTTACTTTGAGCCGAACATGAGCAACAGTGATATTGAGGAGCTTATTGTAAAGCTTCTTGATGAATGGAAGAAGAAAGGAGGTCAAGTATAAACGTGAGTAGATTGGATTTAGAATTTTATTATGGGCAAGAAGCAGAGCAGTTTACATTTTATCGTTTGCCGAAAGCTCTGATTAGTGATGCTCGTTTTAAGGATGTTTCCAATAATGCAAAGCTTCTCTACGGACTTATGCTTGACCGTATGTCTTTGTCAGCTAGAAGTGGATGGTTTGACGAAGCAAACAGAGTCTATATCAAATATTCTATCGCAAGTATTATGGAAGACCTCAACTGCAGCAAACAGACTGCAGTTGGGGCAGTAAAAGATTTAAACGATATAGGGCTTATAGATATGATTCAACAAAACGATAAGGCAAATATTATTTATGTGAAAAACTTTGTATCACAAGACAAGTCAGAGCAGGTAGACCGGTCTAAAAAACAGACCAGTAAGAAATCTGTACCGCAGGTGGAAGACCAGTCTGATATTTTAACCGGTACAGAAAGTGAACTGGTGCAAAAAGAGGACGAGGTTGATATTCATACCGGAACCAGTACGGAAAGTGGACTGCCACCAGTCAAAAATTTAGACCCTAATAATAATGATTTTAATAATACTAATATGAATAAGACTAATCATATCATTCAATCCGGTGATGCAGATGAGATGGATGAGGCAGAAGCTTACATGGAACTTATCAGAGAAAATATAGAGTATGATGCTTTGATGAGCTGTCCTACTTGGAGAGACAGAGAGTATTATGAAGAATTGTATCAGTTGATTTGTGAAGTGGTATGTGTTCCAAGAAAGACAATTCGTATAGCAGGAGAGGATTACCCTTATGCACTTGTGAAGAGTAAATTCCTTAAGCTTAATTCTTCTCACCTGCAATATGTGATTGGATGCATGGAACGTAATACAACCAAGGTTAGCAATATTAAGGCATATTTGATTACTGCTTTGTATAACGCTCCTAATACCATGAATCATTATTACAATGCAGAAGTGAATCATGATTTGTATGGAGTAGGATGAACGGATGATGTATAATGAAAGGAGTTGAGAAATTGGATGTAGGCGTAGATATTGACAAAGTAAGGGACTGGATTCTTGATACCGTTGAAGATGCCGGGTATGATGCTACAGAATTTTCTTATGTGGGGATTCGGGCGTATGGAAGCAGGGTAAGCGGTAAGGCAACAGAAGATTCGGATTTGGACGTTTTGGTGGAATATGAAGGGTCTGCAAGAGAGGATACCATTTTCAATATTTTACACGAAGAGGAGCAACGGATGAATGGTGTTCTGATAGATGTCAACCCTATCAAAGCGGAGTGTTCCGGGACGATTGAGGATTACTTGCAAAGGTGCGATGATAACTGGAAAGAGCAAACAAGAAGAGCACATAGAGGACGATAAAAAT
>JAAYRG010000005.1 GCA_012518885.1 Clostridiales bacterium
ACAAGTCTCCGCTAAGAACCTTAAAATCAGGAGCTAGGTCACCAACTTTAATTTCGTTTCCAAGTAAGGTAACTGGGTTACCACCAAATGTAATTTTTCTATTGTTTCCCATAATAAACCTCCTCTTATAGTCTAATATTAGTATTTACAGCTTTCTCTTTTATTATAAACTAGATATTTAGAATAAGCTAGTAACCTAGTTACATAAGCTAGGTAAATATTTATTAAAAACTTTATAAAAATCATAATTTTATAATAATTAATAGCCTTTCTATTAGTTAGGAATGTGTGTTATAATGTCTTATAGTTCTTAGGAAAATAATAGGTGTATTAATTGAAATAATAATCAAAAGAAAAAGGAGTGTATCTATTATGAATCAAGTATATGAAAAACTTTTAGGATGTTATAAAAGTGTTCAAGAAAAGGTTAGTTTCAAGCCAGAGATAGCCCTTATTTTAGGGTCAGGTCTTGGCGATTATGCGGATACTATCGATATTAAGGAAACTCTAGACTATAGCGAAATTGAAGGCTTTCCAATCTCTACAGTAAAGGGTCACAAGGGTAGGTTTGTTTTTGGATATGTTAATGAAGTTCCAGTAGTAATAATGCAAGGTCGCGTACATTACTATGAAGGCTATGATATTACTGATGTTGTACTTCCTGTAAGGCTTATGAAGTTAATGGGAGCAAAGGTTCTTTTCTTAACTAATGCTGCTGGTGGAGTTAACTATGATTTTAATGCTGGTGACTTCATGATGATTACAGACCATATCTCAAACTTCGTACCATCTCCTTTAATTGGTGAGAATATTGAAGAACTAGGGGAACGTTTCCCAGATATGAGTAGTGTATATGATAAAGACTTACAAGATATCATTAGACAAACAAGTAAAGAACTTGAAATTCCAATTAAAGAAGGAGTTTATATCCAATATACAGGACCTAATTTTGAAACTCCACAAGAAGTAAAGATGGCAAGAATATTAGGAGCAGATGCTGCAGGAATGAGTACAGCTTGTGAAGCTATGGCAGCTAACCACATGGGAATGAAAATATGTGGAATTTCTTGTATTACTAATATGGGTTCAGGAATGTCTGATAATCCTCTAACTCACGTTGAGGTTCAAGAAACAGCAGATAGGGTTGCTCCATTGTTTAAGCAACTTGTAACAGGAGTTATTACTAATATTGGTAAGACCCTAAAGTAAAGAACCAATCATTTAATTAAATCCCAAGGAGGGATTAGGATGAAGGCCTTATATTATGACAAGGGGCTAAGCTATGTAGAAGACTACAAGCTACCAGAACTTGGCCCTAATGAATCTCTTATTAAAGTTCTTATTAGCTCAATATGTAATACCGACAAGGAAGTCTTAAGGGGATATCGCCCTGATTTTAAGGGGATTTTAGGACACGAATTTGTTGGAGAGGTTGTTGAGTCTAATAACAAAAACCTTATAGGTAAGAGAGTAGTTGGTGAGATTAATGAAAACTGTGGTAAGTGTTTATACTGTATAACAGGAAGACCAACTCACTGCGAGAATAGAAAGGTTGTTGGAATGAACAATCACGATGGTGCCTTTGCAGAGTATATGAAGATGAGAACTGACTTGTTACATCTAGTTCCAGAAGAGGTGCCTACGGAGCTTGCGGTATTTACGGAACCCCTAGCAGCAGCCTTAGAAATACTTGACCAGGTTCATATAAAGCCATCTACAAGTGTAGCTATCCTAGGTGATGGAAGGCTAAGCTATATGATAGCCCAAGTTGTTTCCCTAACAGGGGCCGACCTAACAGTTATAGGTAGGCATGAGGATAAGCTTAAGTCTTTTGCACCATTTGCTAAAACTACAGCAAAAACATATGAAACATTTGAAGTAGTTATAGATGCAACTGGGTCACCAACAGGTTTAATAGATGCACAGAAAATAGTCCGTAAAAAGGGCATAATAGTAATAAAAAGTACCTATGCAGGAACTATTGATATAAACATGAGTGATTTTGTAGTCAACGAAATCTCCCTTATTGGTAGTAGGTGTGGACCTTTTGAACCAGCCTTACAACTACTAAGAAGGGGGCTTATAAACTTTCCAGAGATAGACCTATATGACTTAAAAGACTATGAAAAAGCCTTTAATTCTAGAGCCTTTAAAGCAGGCTTTAGGGTTACGTATTAATTACTAGCAGCATGACAGGAGGATATGACATGAGTCAAACTAAAGAAGTTACCCATATCGATAATATAAAATTAAGTGAAGATGAAAAGGAAGTTATTATAATTGACCAAACCAAGCTTCCTAATGTAACAGAGTATTTATCTATTGGTAATGCTGAGGATTTATATGATGCTATAAAACAACTAAAGGTTAGGGGGGCTCCTGCTATTGGTATATGTGCAGGATATGGAATCTATGTGCTTGCACAACAGATGCCACAAGACAGCTTTGATAGTTTTTATAGTGAATTTGCTAAAACCAAGAAGTACATTGATTCATCAAGGCCAACAGCAGTAAACTTAAGCTGGGCTCTAAACCGTATGGAAAGGGTAGTTCTTGATAACAAGGACAAGCCAGTAAGTGAGATAATCGAATTACTAGGTAATGAAAGTAAAAATATTCACAAAGAAGATATAGAAATGTGTACTGCAATATCTGAACATGGCCTTAAGTTATTAAAAGACGGAGACGGAATTCTAACCCACTGTAATGCAGGGCCTCTTGCAACATCACGCTACGGAACTGCCCTAGGACCAATCTTCTTAGGTAAGGAGAAAGGTATGAACTTTAAGGTATTTGCTGATGAAACAAGACCTCTACTTCAAGGAGCTAGGCTTACATCCTATGAACTTGAAAAGGGTGGAGTAGACGTTACCTTAATCTGCGATAATATGGCAAGTATTGTTATGAAAAATGGTTGGATACAGGCATGTTTAGTTGGATGTGACAGGATTGCAGCCAATGGAGATACAGCTAACAAGATTGGTACAAGTGGAGTTGCAATATTAGCAAAACACTATGGTATTCCTTTCTATGTACTAGGACCAACATCTACAATTGATATGAATTGTAAAACTGGGGATGAAATAGAAATAGAACTAAGAGATCCTAATGAAATTAAGGAAATGTTCTATGAACAACCTATGGCTCTAAAAGAAACCAAGTGTTACAATCCAGCATTTGATGTTACAGACAACAGTCTAATTACAGCAATTGTAACAGAAAAGGGTATTTGTTATCCACCTTTTACAGACAGTCTTGCATCTCTTTTTGAGGACTAGTCTAGCCCTTATCATATGTTATATTTATAAATAAATATAACTAGTATGTATTAAAAATGTAATAAGTGGTCTATTGTAGAAATGTGAATAACATGTTATTCTATACATGTGAGATTTTTTTACAAATATTATAAATTAAGGAGGAGAAACATGAAAAAGAAAAGTTTAATACTAGGTCTAGTTTTAGCTATGGTAATGAGCTTATTTGTAGCTTGTTCAGGCAAAGATAGCAATGACGAAACTAAGGGAGAAGAAACAAAAGAAACACAAGATACACAAGAAACACAAGATACAACAGGTGGAGACGAAGGAGCAGGAGATGCTCTTAAGGTTGCAATCGTAACAAGTCCATCAGGAGTAGATGATGGTTCATTTAACCAAGATAACTATAACGGTGTTTTAGCATTTATTGCAGAAAACCCAAACACAACAGTACAAGCTGTTAGAGAGCCTTCAGGTGACCCAGCTGCATCTGTTCAAGCAGTAGCTGATATTGTTGCAGATTATGATGTAATTATTACACCAGGATTCCAATTTGCTGGAATTTCATCATTAGCAGTAGATAACCCAGATAAGAAGTTTGTTCTTATCGACTCAGAGCCAGCTGAAGTAGATGGCCAAACTGAATTTGATAATATTTACTCAATGACTTTTAAAGAGCACGAAAGTGGATTCTTTGCAGGTGTTGCAGCAGCTTTAGAAACAAAGACTAATAAAGTTGCAGTTGTTAATGGTATTGCATTCCCATCTAATGTTAACTACCAATTTGGTTTTGAAGCTGGTGTAAACTATGCTAACAAGCATCTTGGTACAGAAGCTGAGATTGTAGAACTACCTTCATATGCAGGTACTGACGTTACTAATGCAAACGTTGGTGGTAACTATGTTGGTGACTTCGCTGATGAAGCAACTGGTAAGGTTGTAGGTAATGCCCTAATCGCTGAAGGCGTTGATATCCTATTCGTAGCTGCAGGTGGTTCAGGTAATGGTGTATTCACAGCAGCTAAAGAAGCAGAAGCTGATATAAAAGTTATCGGTTGTGACGTTGACCAATTTGACGATGGTGTATATGGTGGAGGTAATATTATCCTTACTTCTGCTCTAAAGGTTATGTCTATTAACGTTGAAAGATCTCTAAATGCAATTAAAGATGGTAGCTTCAAAGGCGGACATGCTCTACTTGGTGCTGATACAGACTCAACAGGATATGTAAGTGTAGAAGGACGTCATCAATTAAGTGATGATACTTTAGCTGCTTTAGAAGATGTTTATGTAAAAGTTAAATCAGGAGAAATTGTTCCACCAGATAACTTTAGTGAATCAACTCCTGAAGACTTCAAAGGATTATAATTATCACTTTGAAATAAGTAATAATATCGCTTTCTGTGGTCCTTACATGGAAAGCGATATTTTTTTGTAAAAGAGTGGCTTAGACTTCTATAAAGTGTTATAATTAAGCTATTAGTAAGAGGTGTAAAATGAAAGGTCCAAGTGACACACTAGTAAAGAAACAAGGAGAAGGATTATGTCAGAATATATTGTTGAAATGAAACATATTACCAAGAGATTTCCTGGCATCGTAGCTAACGACGATGTTACAATCCAAATTAAAAAAGGGGAAATATATGCTCTTTTAGGTGAGAATGGGGCTGGCAAATCTACTCTAATGAGTATGCTTTTTGGAATGTATGAACCTGATGAAGGCGAGATATGGATTAGGGGAGAAAAGGTAAAGATAGAGTCCCCAAACCATGCAACCAAGCTCAATATAGGGATGGTACACCAACACTTTAAGCTAGTTGAGAATTACACAGTAGCTGAGAATATTATTCTTGGTATAGAACCTGTTAAGAAGTTTGCTGGCTTAATTCCTTATGTAGACATAAAGACTGCCAATCAGGATATTGCAAAACTATCCAAAGAGTATGGTCTAGAAGTAGATCCACAAAAGAAGATAGAAGACCTTAACGTATCCTTACAGCAACGTGTTGAGATTCTAAAAATGCTTTATAGGGAAGCAGAGATATTAATATTTGATGAGCCTACAGCTCTTTTAACTCCTCAAGAAATTGAATACCTACTAGGTATAATTGAGGGTCTAAGGGATAGTGGTAAGACCATTATATTAATTACCCATAAACTAGAAGAAATTAAGAAAGTTGCTGATAGATGTGCAATTCTTAGAAAGGGTAAACTAATTGAAGTTCTAGATGTTGCTGAAACTTCAACTAAAACAATGGCAAACCTTATGGTTGGTCGTGAGGTAGTAACAGAACTAGAGAAGTTACCTCCAAAGTTTGGTGAGGTAGTACTAGAAGTAAATAACTTAACAGTTAAGAATGACGATAATTTTGATGTTGTTAAGAATGTATCCTTTAAGATACATAGAGGTGAAGTCTTTGCTATTGCTGGTGTATCAGGCAATGGACAAGTTGAAATAGCTGATGCTATCGCAGGACTAACAAGGGTAGATAGTGGCTCAATCATTCTTAATGGTGAGCCAGTAGAGAATTTAAGTATTAGAGAGAGAACCCTAAAGGGTATCTCATATGTTCCTGAAGATAGACAAAGTTATGGCCTCGTTCTCGAATTTAGTGTGGCTGAGAACCTTGCCCTTAAGGAGTATTTTAAGGAGCCATACTGTAAGAAGGGAATATTAGATTATGAAGAGATGGATAAGAACGGCCTTGATTTAATTGATAAGTATGATATAAGAAGTGGACAAGGAATCAAGACTGTTGTACGTTCTATGAGTGGCGGTAACCAACAAAAGGTTATCATTGCAAGAGAAATAGAACTCGGGTCTGATCTTATGATATTTGTTCAACCTACAAGAGGTTTAGACATCGGTGCAATTGAGAATATCCATAGGATGATTATCGATGAAAGAGACAAAGGAAAGGCTGTTCTCCTTGTATCATTAGAATTAGATGAAGTTATGGAAATGGCTGATACAATTGGAGTAATCTACAATGGTGAGATAACTAAGATTGCAGATGTTAAAGACCTTACTACCAACCAAGTAGGTGAATTTATGATGGGGGTAAAACATGGCTAATAAAAACGATAATAAGACTAATTCAAAACCTAACATTATAAAGGGCGGATTTATAAAAGTTATGGGTAATGAAAAGTGGCAACCATTAACAATCCCCTTATTTTCAATTTTACTATCTTTAATTGTTGCCTCAATTATTTTCCTAATTTTAGGAAAGAATCCAATTTCGGCATTCCATAACCTATTACAAGGGTCTGGTGTTTTATCAAAGCCAAACTATGCAAGTTATAAAAGTGCCTTAACTGACTTTATGACCCTTCTAGATGCTATGACGCCTTTACTTTTTGCATCTCTTGCTGTAACAGTAGCTATGAGAGCAGGTTTATTTAATATTGGTGCATCAGGCCAGATGCTACTAGCTGGTTTTGTATCAACAGTTTTAATTGGATATAGTGGGCTACCAGCTGTTTTAGCAAAGCCTCTTGTTATAATTGTTGGTGTAGTTACTGGTGCAATCCTTGGTGGTCTAGTAGGTTTCTTAAAATACAGGTTTAATATTAATGAAGTAGTATCAACTATTATGTTTAACTATATTGTTCAATATGTAATAAGTTTCTTCATTAACTCTTACTATGTTGACCCAGTATCTAGACAGTCAAGATATATTAATCCAGAAGCAAGACTAACCTATACTAATGTAGAGGTAGGCGGACTTAAGATGAATATATCACTAGGTATTGTTATAGGTCTTGTAGTAGCAATAGTACTTAAGTTCTTCTTAGATAAAACAAGGATTGGGTTTGAGATTAATGCTGTTGGGGCTAATCCTAAAGCAGCAAAATACGCAGGTATCAATGTTGGTAAAACAATTGTTTCTGCCATGGTTTTATCAGGTGCCCTTAGTGGACTAGCTGGTGTAACATATTTTCTTGGTTACTATTCATCTATCCAACCAAGAGTTTTACCTAGTACAGGCTTTGACGCAGTAGCAGTTTCCCTACTTGGTAATAATAATCCAGTTGGAATTATAGGAGCTTCCTTTATAATTTCTGTGATAGACCAGGGAAGTACTTATATGAGTTCCATGTCAGGAATAAGACACGAGATAGCATCACTCATAACAGGTTTAATACTACTATTTAGTGCCTGTGGTGCTTATATCAAGTACAGAATCAACATAACAAAGGCAAATTTATCACGTAATAATGTAAAGGAGGCAAGTAAATAATGGAGACAATTATTATTGATGGTTTGTCATTCGCACTTCCTCTTTTTATAATGGCAATCGGTGGTATATATAGTGAAAGAAGTGGAATCACAAATTTAGCTATTGAAGGATTACAAGGCTTTGGTGCTTTCTTTGGAGCCCTTGTAGTTGTAAGTATTAATTCAGCAAGTGGTGTACCTGTAGAAAAGTTGTTTTATATAGCCCTCCTATGTGCAATGATAGGTGGAGCCTTATATGCAATTATTCATGCTGTACTTTGTGTTAACTTTAAGGCTAACCAAGTAATTAGTGGTGTTGTTGTTAACATCTTATCTATGGCACTAACTGGATTCTTGGTTTCCCAAATTAACGGTGTTGTTTTTGGAAGCGTATCTGATAAGTTCCAGCTAGGTGTTTCAGCAAGATTTACAGTACCAGGCCTATCAGCAATCCCTGTAATAGGGGCTATCTTTAAGAATGTATATCCTTTCGAAGTTGTAATTGTAGTAATTGCAGTTATTGCTTGGTATATACTTTATAAGACAAGATATGGTTTGCAACTTAGGGCCTGTGGAGATAATCCACATGCTGTTGATGCGGCAGGTGGAGATGTGGCAAAGATTAGGTTCTCTGCAGTTATGGTATCAGGTGCCTTATCTGGTATAGGTGGAATGTGCTTTGCTTATTCTATCTCAGCCAACTTCTCACCATATATCTATATGGGATATGGATATCTTGCTATTGCAGCCTTAATCTTTGGTAACTGGGAGATAGTTCCTACCCTTTTTGCTTGCCTACTATTTGGTTTTGCAAGATCAGGTGGCTATGAACTAGCTAAGGCTCTTAAGTTATCAAGTACCTTCTCTGACTTAACTATGATTCTTCCATATATAGTAACCTTATTACTGCTTATATTCTTCTCTAAATCTAACCGTGCCCCAAGAGCCTTGGGTGAAATCTACGACAAGGGTAAGAGATAAAGGAATAAAGGCAAGGTGTATTAGGGTCTTCTGGGGCTGGATTACCAGTCTTAGGAGGCCCTTTTTATATCTAGTTTGGAAGAAATTTTTAAGTTATAATCAATAAATAACCTATATAAGTTTTATTTTTTGTGGTAATATGATTGTAAAGCTTTTTGCTTAATATTAAAAAGACTTTAACTAAGTAACTAAATATAGATTAACAAATGCAAGTCATATAAGATTAACTCATTGTAAGAAGGGAGATTATTATGAATACTAGGTTTTATAATGCAAGAATACTGAAACTAAAAGGATTAGATATAGCAAATGAAATGTTTGAAGTTATAGAAGGTGAAGTTTGGGTTGAGGGTAATAGGATTACCCATGTTGGAAGGGTAGAAGATGGAAAAGAAAGCCCTAAGTTTGATAAGGAGATAGATGCAGAGGGCAACCTCCTTATGCCAGGTTTTAAGAATGCCCATACTCATTCACCTATGACCTTTTTAAGGTCTTACGCAGATGATATGCCTCTTCATGATTGGTTACACAAGCAAGTTTTCCCTATGGAGGCTAAGTTAACAGGAGAGGATATTTACCACCTTTCTAAACTAGCTAATCTTGAGTATTTAACAAGTGGTATTACAAGTAACCTGGATATGTATTACCATCCTGAAGAAGTGGCTAGGGCCTCAGTTGATATGGGCTTTCGTACTGTAATTAATGGATCTGTTACAAACTTTACAGGTAGTGTAGAAGACAACATTAAGTACTTAAAGGAGAATTTTGATAAACTTAACTCATATAATGATTTAATTAGTTTCAAGATTGGTTTTCATGCTGAATATACATGTAGTGGTGAACTTCTAGAGGCTATTGCAGACCTTGCTAATGAACTTAAGGAACCAGTATATGCCCACAGCAGCGAAACCCAATCAGAAGTGGATGATTGTATTAAAAGATATGGCAAGACCCCTACTAAGTACTTTGACAGTATTGGTATGTACAATTATGGTGGTGGAGCTTATCACTGTGTCTTCGTAACAGAGGAAGACTTAGACATAATGCTAAGAAAGAATGTTTCTATAGTTCATAATCCATCATCTAACCTAAAGCTAGCAAGTGGTATCGCTAAAGTCCAAAGAATGGTTGACCTAGGTATTAACCTAGCAATTGGTACTGATGGGCCTGCAAGTAATAATGCCCTTGATATGTTTAGGGAAATGTGGCTAACAACAGCCCTACAAAAGGTAAGTGAAAAGAATGCAGCAGCAGTTGATGCTGATAAGGTCCTATACATGGCAACTAAGGGTGGTGCGATGGCTATGGGACTTAGTGATGTAGACACATTAGAAGTTGGTAAGTTAGCAGATATAATTATGATTGACCTTAATCAACCTAATATGCAACCTATTAATAATATAACAAAGAACATTGTATATAGCGGAAGTAAGCAAAACGTTAAACTTACAATGGTAGATGGAAAAATCCTATATAAGGACAATGAATTCTTTGTAAATGCTGACCCTAAAGAGATTTATGCTAAGGCAAATGAAATTATTAAAGAGAAGAAAAGAGCCTAATAAGGCAGACTAACAAAGACAAGATGATAGAAACTAGTATTTTAATAAATACTAGTTTCTATCCTAATCTACATAGATTCAAAAGAGGTTTTTTAATGAAAAATTCTAATGACAAAGAGAAGTACTATTTTATTGATGATACAGAATATGAAAGTTTTAATAAAAGGTCTAGGATAAGCCATAAGAAGAGACTTGAGAAGAGAATAAAAATATTCTCAGCCTTGTTTATTGGTGGTTTTGTAGCCTTTATTGCAGTTTATAATATCTTGTTCCCCTATTTATCCTCAGCTGCAGGTGATGACTACAAGCCACCAAATAACAATATGGCTACAGACGTATATAATGATGAGACCAAAGAAGATATAGTATGGTTTGATACTGAAGAGAGTCAAAAGGGAGAATCTAGTAAGTATAAGACTAATAAGAAGATGGTAGCTAAAAATTATGATAGTATAAAAGTTCTTGTAAACAAGCAAATATTCCTGCCAGATGGCTATGAACCAAAAGACCTTGTTATACCTAATGTAGCCTTCTCTTTTAGTGGTAACCATGAGAAGAAGCTATTAAGGGAAGAAGCAGCAAGGGCACTTGAAGCCTTATTTGAGGCTTCTATACAAGAAGGCTTGCGTCTAGTAGCTGTCTCAGGCTACAGGTCATATGAGAGACAGTATACCATATTTACTAGCAATGTAAGAAAGAATGGCTTAGAAAACACCTTAAATGTTTCGGCCATGCCTGGTAGTAGTGAACACCAAACAGGATTATCCATGGATGTTTCAACAAGGGCAGTCTCCTATTTACTAAGAGAATCCTTTGGTCAAACTCCTGAAGGAATATGGCTTGCAGAAAATGCACATAAGTATGGTTATATTATTCGTTATCCTCTAGGCAAGGAGAGAGTAACAGGATATTCCTATGAGCCATGGCACATAAGGTATGTTGGTAAGGAGTTAGCAACCCACCTTTATGAGAATGGCTTAACCCTAGAAGAATACTATGAATTTGAAATAGATCCATTCTACTACAATGGAATTACATATGAGAACATTGAAAAATTCGGTATAGACCCAAGAGATATTAAGAAGAAGTCTCCGAACAGGAATCCAGGTAAGGATTCAACAGTTGTAGAACCCTCTCCAACACCAGAAGTTTCACCTACACCTTTAGAGGGGCAGGAAGGGGAAGAAGTGCCAACAAGTGGTGGTAGCCAGCTACCTAGTCAGGAGCCAACGACTAGTCCTACTAGTGGAACAACGAGTCCGACCAGTGGACCAACAGCAACACCTAGTCCAACTAGCAAACCAACAGCCCCTCCGACTAGTAAACCAACGGTAACCCCACCAGCTACACAGCAAGCTAAACCAACCACGACTCCAAGTCCCACTCCGACTAAGGTACCTAGCCCAACTACCACAGTTACACCGACACCGACACCAACTACGCCACCAACACAAGCTCCAACAACCACACCTAGTCCAACTCCTCCTACAACGGTAGAGGAAGAGAC
>JAAYRG010000227.1 GCA_012518885.1 Clostridiales bacterium
TAGGTTCATCACATATAAGTAACTTTGGTTCATTAAGTAGGGCCTGGGCTATTCCAAGCCTTTGCTAAGTCCAGTTATGTCTCCACATAGGCTCAAATATTCCATAGGTCTCATATAATCATAAAACTCAGGAACATCTGGTAAGAAGCCTATATGGCGGTTGGTTTTGCTATCACCATAGCTTACACTTTCGTTGCATACAGTGATTTCTCCCTTGTCGGCCTTTAGTAGACCTAGAATTATTTTCATAGTTGTAGCTTTGCCAGCTCCGTTTTGTCCAACTAAGCCAAAGATAGAATTTTGAGGAACAGCCATATTTAAGTCACTTAAGACTTCCTTACTTCCAAAGCTTTTGTAAAGGCCCTTGATATCAAGGATGTTCATTAATCGTCACCTCTTCCGATTGTAAAGTAAAGAACTGGTCCTATAATCTGAACAAATAGGACGATAATAACCCACATAATCTTGTTTCCAAAACGATAATTGGGGTGTTTAAGTACATGAATTAGGGCAGTTATGGCGAGTACAACTTCTAATATAATTAGTGGAATTAAGAAAGGCAGGTATTCTATTAATAAATCAACATTATTCATTCTGTCATTCCTCCTCGTTGATTGATTTTAGTCTTTTAATAATATTTCTAAACTGAACATTATCTTCTAAAGATTTATATATTGGATTGGCCACAAGGGCAGTTAACATACTTTGCTTAACTATCTTTTCATCTCTTGGTATGTTAGTACCTATGGTAAAGGACTCGAACCATTCATCTATTAGAGTAAAGAAGTCATCCCCCTTTAGTTTAAGGGGATAAATATCTCCTGTGGCAATGCTTGTGTAAGATTCTAGATACTTAAGAGTTTCTTCTTGTTTACCCTGTATCAGGCTACCCTCTGCTACTGTTAGATAAAAGGTTAATAAGATAGAAGGGTGAAGGCTTTCTAGGTTAAATAGGTCAGCGATTCCTAAGTAGCGCCTAGCTATTTCGTCAAAGGCTTCCTTATCATCATAGAAAAGATGTAAATAAGAATTTAAAAGTTCAAGTAATATAAGAAAATACTATATATCTCAACCTGTAGCGTTTTCCTTGCCTCGCTTATATTACCTATCATTTGATAAGCCTTCTAAATGCAAGGCCTGATTAACTAGCTCAAGGTCATCGCTTTCGTTTTTTACCTTTACAAAAAGTGATTTTGCTTCACTAATAATCTCCCTTGCCCTTTCTTGACTAGGTGCTACAGTACTGTTGTTAAGAAACAATAGGCCCATTTGAAAAAGTAGAGGATAGCAGGAAAAGTATTTTTTAATAATTTCCTGGCAAGTCTTTACTACATCCTCAAAGGGTTTAGTGGAGAAATCTTTTGATATTTTTAGATAAAGCTTTCGGATATCCCCCTTAGTCATCTGGGGCTCGTAACCTAATAACTCATCTATACTTATATTAAAATAAGTTGCTAGCTGGGGAAGAAATGTTATATCAGGGTAACTTTGGCCATTTTCCCATTTAGAAACTGTAGCCTTATAAACACCAATATAGCTAGCTAACTCATCTTGGGTAATACCTTTTAATTTTCTATTTTCTAATATTGCATGAGCGATTTTAATATCTTTCATAGGCCACCTCCTAATGATATACTACTAACTAAATGTGACTTGTGCAATTGATTCCTAGTTAACTTAGGTTGATTTTATCAACCGACAAGAAACTTATAAAAATGGAATTAATTATTCTAGCTTAGAAATTTGTGATATAATTAATTGTAAAAAGATAGTCTATAAATGTTGCTGTATTATGGTGGTATATAGTATATAGGAGGAGTAAGGCATGAATCCCTTTTTTAACCTTAGAGAGTCAAAAGGCATGAGCCTAATTGATTTTCCAGATGAGTTTGTAGTAGTAGATTTAGAAACTACTGGGTTAGACCCAGTTTATGATTACATAATAGAAATTGGAGCAATACGTTTTAGCAAGGGTGTTGAAGTTGAGCGATTTTGCGAGTTGGTTAGGCCAGATGAATATATGATATTGGATGAGGAAGACCTTATGGAGACAGATGACTATCGCATAATTGATGGTCAACCAACAAGGTATATAAGTAACTTTATTACAGAACTTACTGGTATAACAAACAAGATGCTAGAAAGTGCTAGGGGGACAAAAGAAGTACTTACTGACTTTGATGCATTTCTATCAGATGACATAATAGTTGGTCATAATGTTAATTTTGACGTAAATTTTCTTTATGAATCATTCTTGCAACATCTTGGCAAGCCCTTAAGGAATAACTTTATTGATACAATGAGGATATCAAGAAGGCTTCTTGCAGAATTAAACCACCACAGTTTGAAAGATTTGGCTACATATTATAAGGTTAGTTATGGAGGGGCCCATAGGGCTATCAACGACTGCTTTATTACCTTTAAGTGCTTCTTAGGTCTAAAGGAAACAGCAATAGAAAGGTATAATAGTATAGAAGAGTTTAAGAATGAGACTTTAAGAAGGTCTACTGTATCAGCTAAAGATATAGTTACGACAAAAACTTCTTTTGATGAGGACCATCCTTTGTTTGGTAAGATTTGTGTGTTTACAGGTAGGCTTGAAGGGATGACTCGTGAAGAAGCAATGCAGATAGTTGCTGACTTAGGAGGAATTAATAGCAATACAGTAACTGTTGACACTGATTATTTAATCCTGGGCAACCTTAATTATTCTAAGCAATTAAAGGGTGGTAAGAGTAATAAGCATAAGAAGGCGGAGGAATTAATGCTTAAGGGCAGTGGGATATCAATTATTACTGAGAATGTTTTTTTTGATTTGGTTGGGGATGAGTATTAGTATAGAAAAATTAATAGTCATTTAATATGACTTCACAATATTTACATAAAAAGGTTCAAGCTTCATAAGAGGGGAGATAAAAGAGCAATCCGAAGGGATTGCTCTTTTGTTTTGGAAATAAGTCGTAATAAAATGACCAGTAATCATTTACATAAATAACCATATGTCCTATAATTAAATAAAGTGTACTGGAGGTGTCAGATGTCAAAGGCAAATAACCAAAAGATAAAGCTATTATTACTATATGATATGTTGAAACAAGAAACTGACGAGCAACATCCATTAACTACAAGGGCGTTGTGTGCAAAATTAGGGGAACTTGGAATTACATGTGACCGAAGAACCCTGAGCAATGATATAAAGTTATTAAATGAATATAATTATGAAGTAATGTCTGTCATGATAGGTCATGAAAAGGCTTACTATATAGAAGATAGAAGTTTTAGTGTTCCAGAACTAAAGATCCTAATAGATGCAGTTCAAGCAGCTACTTTTATTACAGAAAAGAAGACAAACGAACTAATAGATAAACTTGCTTCCCTAAGTAGTAATAAACGTGCCGAGGTACTTAAAGGGAATATGGTATGTTTTAATACCATTAAACACTCTAATGAGTTCATATTTTATAACGTAGGCTTCCTAAACGAAGCAATACAACAAAATAAGAAGGCCTCATTTTATTACTTTTATCTAGATGAGAATGGGCAAAAGCAGTATCGTAAAAATAAGGAAAGATATATAGTTGACCCAGTTGCATTAATATATAACGATGACAAATATTATCTTATGTGCTATTCCACCAAGTATGACGGTATTACAAACTATCGTATAGACCGTATGGAACAAGTCGCAGTTGAAGAAGAAGAGGTAAGTACTAAGGCTATAATTAATACAGAGAAGGTTTCCAATTATACCGAACAAGTTTTCAAAATGTATGGTGGAGATTTAAAAGATGTTGTTTTACAGTTTGATAAAAAGCTCATAGGTGTTGTATATGACAAGTTTGGGGAAAACACTAAGATGATGGTACATAATGAAGAAACATGTATAACTACTGTTAAGATCCAGGTTAGTCCTACTTTTTTTGGATGGTTGTTCCAGTTTGGAGATAGGATGAAGATACTATCACCTGAGTCATTGATTAGGGAGTATAAGTCTAGAGCAAGGGAGATTTGTGAATATAATGACATGGAATTGTAAAAAGATAGCAATTATATGAGAAGTTTGTTATAATATAGGTATAATATTCTAAAGCTTATGTGATACATAGGGTAGAAAAGAGTTCATAATTGGAACATAAAGTTAATACTATGATGAAGTAATGCTATAAGGAGGCCTTATGGAGGAAGCAAATTTTATAATTAATACTACTATGACAAAAGAGGATTATAGAAGATTCTTATATATCGCAACGTTTAGAAGGAATAGAATCACAATACCTATATTACTAATCATTTCTTTGGTTGGAAGTCTAATTATTAGCTTTGAAAATGGTCATATTAATTATCTGTTACTTATTATTAGTTGGATTCTATTATTTTGTTTATCTATATTTGTCGTAGTGTTAAAGGTTGAACAGAAAAATAGGCAAAGGATTAAAACTGATAAGACCGGCACATTTGATTCTATAAATACCCTTTATTTTTTTGAAGATAAGATGGTAATTGAGAATAAAGACCTTAAATCAACTGTCCAATTAAAATATGACCAGTTCTTTAGTTTGCTTGAAAGTAGAGACTATTTCATTTTTTATCTAACTATGAACCAAGCTTCATTAGTTAGAAAGGTTGATGTAGAAAGTCTAAGTGAGCTTAGAGGTTTTATTATAAATAAATTTGAAGGAAGGTATTACAAGATTAGAAAGTAGGGATTAAAAAATTGATTCAAAAGATAAGTACATATTATCATAGGATTACTAAAAGAGTGCTTGTGGTAATTATGTTGTTACTAGTATTTGCTCTTTTAGGAGGGTGTAGTAAAGAAGGTGTAAGTAAAGAGGCTGGACCTATAATCTCTGAAGAAGTTCCTAACGCTAATGAAAATGTTAAAGATAATAAAGAGAAAATTGATAAGAATGACTTAAAAGACAATGAACAGGACTTGGTTAATACGGTTGAAGAGACTCTTGAAGAGACTATAGAAGAAGTTGGCCTAAATGAAACTATAGATATAAATGAGCAAAAGGAAGAAGAAACAGTAGAAGAAACAGAAAGTCAAACTCCTACATATACTAAAGTTGACGATATTAGATATGTAAGTTCGCCAGTAAATGTAAGGAAGGGTCCAGGTGTATCCTATAAGAAGATTGGAACACTAGTAAGGGGCCAAGAAGTTACAAGAATTGGGGTTGCAGATAATGGTTGGGGAGTAATAATTTATGAGGGGGAGGAAGGATATGTGTCTGGCAGGTATCTAGTGGAAAGTAAGCCTAAGGATAAAGTTGAGGATACTACAGAGACAGAAAAAGTAGAACAAGAAACTAAAGTAATAAAAGAAACACCAAAAGTCCAGCAACCAGCCAAAGAAGATTCAAAACAAGCCATATCAGATAGTAAGCAGGTTACAGAAACCACTTCTAAAGAACCAGAGTCACAGGAAACGTCAGAAGGCAATTCTAGTGAAACAGAATCTTCTCCCAGTAATGAAAGTAACAAGGAAGATATAGGACCACAAGAACCTGATGAAACTAACCCTATAAGAGAGCCTCTTTTGGTGGAGCAAATTAAGGGTATCGGTGGTTCAAATCAAGTAATTACCGTTACTAATCAATCAGCAAGCTCAGTACAAGTAACTATACAAGCGTTTGAAAAGATAGATGGCGAATGGAAAGAAATTTATAATCTACCAGGTGTGATTGGA
>JAAYRG010000039.1 GCA_012518885.1 Clostridiales bacterium
AAATAAGACTTAATATTTGCCCTATTTTCATTAACATTTTTATTAATTGCATTTAAAATAATTTCTGAATCTTCAAGTCTTTGTGGGTCAATATCATATAGGGCAATTGTTGCATCCTGTAAACTTGGTGTACACATACAGTCCCCAAGTACATTCCTTGCAAAAATAGTACTTCCTGCTCCAAGAAATGTAATTTTCATAACTTTATCCTCCTATTAGTTTATTTTTACTTAATAACACTATATAATGTTATATATATTAAAGCTATTCTTTATGTTTCTTTTTATTATCCATTTGTTGCATAAACTAATAAGGTGGTTATTATATGAACAAGTTTAATATCAAAAATATAGATACAAATTCTAGTACTTCTCTAGTCTTATTTCACTGTGGCCATGAAAAATGTAACCCTTCTCATTCTTTTGGTCCTGCCATAAGACCTCACTATTTGTTTCATTTTGTACTAGATGGTTGTGGTAAATACTACACAAACAATCGGGTGTTTAACTTAAAGAAAGGCCAAGGCTTTTTAATAATTCCAGGTGAAACAACCTATTATGAAGCTGATAAAACTAATCCATGGGAGTATTGTTGGATTGGTTTTGACGGAGTTGATTCAAAAAAGATATTAAAGAATTGTGGCATGGACGATAAGAACTTGATTTATACAGATAAAAGTGAGGGCAAGTTAGCAAAAAGCCTTATGCAACTAATTGATATCTATGAACAGGGAAATAGCAATGAGTATACAGTTTTAAGCCAGCTTTATTTATGCTTTTCTCATATGTATAATAAACCAATGAATGTACATAAGGTTATTAATGTAAGTCACTTAGAGAAAGCCCTTTCATATATTCACAATAATTATGTATATAATATAGAAGTAACTGATATAGCTAACCACGTTGGAATTGATAGGACCTACCTTTATAAGATTTTTAAAGAACATAAATACATGTCACCATTACAATATTTAAATAATTACCGGTTAAATGCAGCTAAACAACTACTTATTGAAACAGACCTACATATTACTGAAATTTTATATTCTTGTGGCTATAAGAATCCATCAGCTTTTTATAAGCAGTTTAAGAAAAGTGTTAATATGACACCTGTAGCTTATAGGGATAATAATAGAATTTAAAAAGGGTGTCTACTTATAGACACCCTTCTAATCTATCCATTTAATATATTTTCAATTAATCTAAGTTCCTCTTCTCTTAGGACCATATTATCAAGAATTTTGACATTATTATGTATTTGCTCTATTCTGCTTGCACCTACAAGAACCGAAGTTAATTCACCTTTTTGTAGTGCCCAAACCAGCGCCATCTGGGCTAGGCTTTGATTTCTTGAACTAGCTAGCTTATTTAAGGCCACAATCTTCTTAACCAAATCTTCTGTAATAGCATCTTCATTTAAGAACACACTATTTCCTGCTGCTCTTGAATCCTTTGGAATGCCATTAATATACTTATCAGTTAAAAGTCCTTGGGCAAGTGGTGAAAATGCAATTGCACCCATTCCTTCTTCCTTTATTACATCTGTTAAGCTTTCGTTTTCCCTATTTAGCATGGAATATTTGTGCTGGTGAATTAAACATTTTACTCCCATACTTCTAAGCATTGTTGAAGCTTCCTTTAGTTGGTCGGGCTTATAATTTGATAATCCTACATATAAGGCCTTGCCCTGTCTTACAATACTTGCTAAGGCATCCATAGTTTCTTCCAAAGGAGTATTAGGGTCCGGTCTATGGTGATAGAATATATCTACATAATCTAACTTCATTCTTCTTAAACTTTGGTCTAGAGATGACACTAGATACTTCTTTGAACCACCATCTCCGTATGGTCCTGGCCACATTAAATATCCTGCTTTAGTTGAGATGATAAGCTCATCACGATATGCATGTAGCTCATTTCTTAGTACTCTACCAAACATCTCCTCAGCACTTCCAGGTGGTGGGCCATAGTTGTTTGCTAAGTCAAAATGTGTGATACCTAAATCAAAACTCCCAAGTATTAGTTTACATGCATTCTCATAGCTGCTGTCATGACCAAAATTATGCCAAAGTCCAAGGGATACTACTGGAAGCTGTAAACCACTAGTACCACATCTGCGGTATTCCATATCTTTGTACCTGTTACTATTTGCTATGTATTTCATATGCCTATCCTCCTGTTTGGACTAGAAATTAATAATAAGCCTAATTTACCACCATTTGTTATTCTTCTTTATCAGCAGATTGTTCTGTTGTTCCTTTTTGTCCTTCTGACTCTATTGGAACTTTTGTTGGAGTTACAGACTCTTCTGTAGAAGTTTCAGTCTCTTCTGTTGGTGCTTCTGTTTCTTGTGTTGGGGATTCAGTCTCTTCTGTAGAAGTTTCAGTCTCTTGTTCTTCTTGTACAACTTCTAGTTCTGCAGTTATAACATAGGCAAAATCGCCATTATACTTAATTTTTGACCAGCCACTTTCACTAATACCAACCCTCTCAACAATGTCACCATTACTCTTGTTTAAAACACCTATAACTTCTGAACCGTCAGATGTAGGAAGATTTCTTACTTTAGCTTCGCTCACAGCACTTACTAGATCTTCATTACTTATAAACTTCATTGAATCTAGTATATTTTCTGTTTCTGGTGGAGTAGGAGTTGGGGTTGGGGTCGGAGTAACAGTTGGTGTTGTAACATTGTTTGTTGGCGGATTGTAGCCAAAATATGCCTCATTCATATCTACGTTCCCATTAATACCTGGAACCTTACCCTTACTCGTGTATTGCCACATATGATACACTCCAGTATATGTAGTCTTAGAACCTGGTTTAAAATTGCTTGGATATTGAGCTACCCATATTCTATATCCTTTACTATTTATCTTGTCCATATTCCAATAAGTATTGCGTTCCATATGGGATTTAGAGTTGTAAAACATAGGAGTATAACCTTTACTTTTCACGTGGTCTAGGAAGTAAATAGCTAAATCCGTACGTTCCTCTTTACTTAAATGGGAATGTCTATTGCTTTTATTATTATATCCTTCACAGTCATATACTACTGGATATGTAAGCTTGTATGGGGCAATATAATTGGTAACCCATAGGGCCTCTTGAAGAACTTCTTCTTTGTTCTTTGCACTTGAAAAGAAGTAAACCCCTACTGGTATCCCATTAGCTATGGCCTGTTGCAAATTGTACTCTGCATAAGGATCTTCATAAATGATACCACTTTGAAGTGTTCGATAACCAACCCTAATCATTGCAAACTCTACCCCAGCTTCTTTTACCTTTTTCCAATCAATCTTACCTTGCCACTTTGAAACATCTATTCCATACCTTATTGGCTTTTCTTCAGGTGCTTTAGTTGGTGTAGGTGTGGGAGTACCTGAAGGACCATTTTGTGTATTTGTAGGTTTTGAAGGTTCTGGTGTTGGCTGAGATGCTTTTAAATCACTTATACTTACTGTATCACCGCTGACTTTAGGCTTTTCAGGGTCTTCTTTATGTACAACAGGTGCCTTTTCAACAACTACAGGAGCAACCTCTATTTTCTCAGTTTCTGCTTCAGTTTCTTCTTCGGTTTCTTCTTCAGTCTCTTCCTCAGTTTCTTCTTCCGTTACTTCTTCAGTTTCTTCCTCGGACTCTTCTTCACTTTCGGATTCTTTTTCTGTCTCAACTTCTGTTACTGCTTCTGTACTGACCTCTGTCTGTATTTCACTCTCCTCAGCAGCATAGGCAACATCTTCTTTGTTTGCCTGTTCTTGCTTAGCTAAAATAAGTTTACTAATTGGAAATGATAAGGCTATTATTACAACCATTATCCAAATAACTATAACTCTCTTAGTCAATGCATCGTTTTCTCTGATATAGTTTTTTATACTTTCTAGTTTCTGAGTAAGTTTTTCTTTCATGATATAGTATAATCTCCCTGAATTGATAATATATTATATGATATTACATTTTATTCCTTATGTAAAGGACAAGTATCGACAAGTGTCAGACTCCATGAACAAATTATTAACAAATCTATACAAACTTTGTTCATGGAGTCTGACACCCTTATGATG
>JAAYRG010000228.1 GCA_012518885.1 Clostridiales bacterium
CCTTAATCCTTCAGGAGAAGAAGGTATACTACTTATCAAGGCCCTATGTGGTTTAGAGAGAGTTGTAAGTAATGTTAATATTCCTAATAGTTACCTACAAGTTGCTAACTTACCTAAGTCAGCAATCGTTGAGACTAATGCTGTATTTGAAAGAGATGCTATAAGACCAATCTTTGCTGGAGAAATTCCTGAGAATATCTTAGAACTTACAATGCCACATGTAGAAAATCATGAGCTAACTATAGAAGCAGCTTTCTCTTATGATAAGTCCTTAGTTGTAAAAGCCTTTATGAATGATCCATTAGTAAGGGGTAGGGCAAGTAAGGAAGAGGTTGAAGAATTAGTAAATGATATGATAGGGGGTACCCTAAAATACCTTCCTAGTGGCTGGGATAAATAATAGATTGGCAAAAACATGGAAATATTCTCAAGTTGATGATATACTGTAAGAGACAGTCATTAGAATATTAAAAGGAGGAACTATTTTGAGAATAGGAATTAGAGGACACGATTTAAAAGTTAATTCATTTGAAAAATTAGTTGAAGAAATTCACAATAAAGGTTTTAAATGTACTCAACTTGCACTAAAAAAAGCTATCACAGAATTTAATGTTGATGTGGGGGCCATGACACCAGGTATGGCTTTATACATGAAGGAAGTTTTTCAAAAGAACCAAGTTGATGTAGCGGTATTAGGTTGCTATTTAAATCTAGCTACTCCTGATTATAAAGCACTAGTAAAGAATAGAAATACATACATTTCTCACATTAGATTTGCTAGCCTACTTGGATGTGGAATTGTTGGTACTGAAACAGGGGCTGTTAATACAGAATACAAGTTTGAAAAAGAAAACCATTCCCAGACAAGTTTAGATATATTTGTTGAGAATCTAAAATATGTAGTTGAAGCAGCAGAAAAGCTAGGTGTAATTGTAGGTATAGAACCTGTATATAAACATATTGTATATGATATAGAAAGAGCCTACCAAGTTCTTCAAACTATTAATTCACCAAACCTACAAATCATATTCGACCCTGTTAACGTGTTATCTGTTGATAACTATAAGGAACAAGATGATATAATTAATGGTGCATTTGAGTTACTTGGAGATGATATTGTAACAATTCACGCTAAAGACTTTGTGGTTGAAGGTAATGAGATTAAGGCTGTTCCTTCAGGACAAGGGCATTTAAACAACGAACTGTTACTAACTCATATTAAGAAGTCAAAGCCATTCATCCATGTTCTATTAGAAAACACTCAACCAGATAATTGTGTACAAACTAGAGAATATATGGAAAAACTATATTCAGATATTCAAATTTAATAAGTGAGTAATAAAGACATACTAATAAATGCCAGAGTAGACCCACTCTGGCATTTTTCTTAACAAGTAGTATTAGGCAGGCCTTAAATTAGTTGACAAAAAACTACTCTAAATATATGATAAATAGCAAACGTGCAAATGTTAGGAGTATATTAATAAGAAGGAAGATATTTAGCTTATAGTTTTAAAGAAATCCTCCTGTGTTTTTATCTTTGCATAAAATTAGGAAAAGGAGATGAATAATGAGTCAGAACATAAAAGAAAAAGCGAGGAAGCAATTAGTAGAAAACGGAAAGACATATGAGTATTATAGCCTTGCAAGCTTAAGAGATGAAGGATATGATATTGACCATTTACCATATTCCATTAAAGTTCTACTTGA